>CANFUO010000032.1 GCA_947450225.1 Burkholderiaceae bacterium
AATTCACGGGAATTCCCAATACTTTTTAATTGACTCACGGTTGCATTCGTCATCATACTGCCGGGCATGAGATCCCATGCGTAGTGACCCTCACCAGCGCCACGCATTGCTTCAGGAAATACTAATACTTCTAGAGCTTCTAATTTTCCAGAGGAATTCGTTAATGTAGCCGTTCCAATGTAAGCATTTTCTTGAATCTCCGATATTTTGATCGGGAATACTTCAGTGATATTAAGATTTGCCGCTACTGCTATTTTTAAAACTTCTCCGCGACGTTCTTTAAAAATGATTGAATCTACTTCCATTTTTTCAATAATTCCGCGTACTCGAATCGGAGAAGGCGAATTTTGCGCAGTAGCAGTAAAACTTAGAAAAGTACTGATGAGTAGGGTAAAGGCAAAGATGTTCTTAATCATTTTTTTCCTGAAGGTTAGGAGAAATTGCATGAGGTTGCATTAGTCGTTTGTAATATGTTTGTCTTTAATGATTTTGCTCCAAATTTGTGATTCTATGACAATATATTTTTTCAAATCTTCTCGAGAGCTGGATAAAGGATAAGTACCGTGTTCATGGAGCAATATCTTGTTGGCAGAGAAGGAGTCCAATGATCTATATAGATGGTTTTTAACCTTATCGTATAGTGTTAGATTGTAATAAATAGACCGTCATTGCTAATATCAATAAAATATTTGGCATAAGTTATTGGATAAATTAGGGATTGGGGTGGCAGGTCAGGGCAAAAGCAAAAAACACCGTTAGGAAGGCATTATTGCTTAAATAATTGCAAAAGTTGATATTCATAATATAGAATACAAAATTACTTGTCTGAAAAATCAATTGATCAAAGATTATTTATGATTTTTAAACGTCTTTTCATTCTCGCTGCTTTTGCATTTGTAAATATATCTTTCGCAAAAGGGTATTGGATTCCTATCTATACTCAGCCTGATAATAGTGATACTTTTCTGATGGACAATCAGGGTATTCGGATTGAGAATTTTGGCTCAGGAACAAGACTTGTTTATGTCGATGTACTTGTTAATAAATTTCAACCATATATGAATAATGGTCAAGCGGTCAACTCCATGACTACTACCTATTCATATAACTGTTTCAATCGAATGATTTTAGTTGGAGATGTTGTGATGCGCTCCGGAAGTCATGGTAGTGGATCCCAAGTTGCAGTCCATCGTTCTAGTGGGGAATGGCGAGAAGTTAGATCTCCAGGCCCAACCCCAGCAATCGTCTCAAGAATTCAAAACTACTGTAATTAAGACTCTACGCACAGTTTTTCTTAACCTACAAAGGTTAGTGGAGAATTAAAATGACTCTTTTAATTTTTACTTTTGCAGTAACGTTAGTGGCGTGATGGCTATCAACTGGATTCCATGAATTAACAATTAAATCCTCAATAGGGTCTGGAATGATGACCTCTGAATTATTGGGCAAATTTGGAGGAATTAAGTCAGCCGCAATAGGTAATTATGAAGTGAGAGGAATATAAGCCTATTTAATATATATTGCACTGGCGGAGAAGGAGGGATTCGAACCCTCGGTACCTTGCGGTACGCCTGATTTCGAGTCAGGTACATTCGACCACTCTGCCACTTCTCCGTACTATATAAAACAATGCTTTAAAGGCTATTTCTGTATATTTTAATTACGAGTACAATTTCAATGTAAGCAATATGTAAGCACTTTATACAAATACAGCTTATCTATGAATAGAATACCTAAAGTTGCTATTTTTGATCATGAAAATGAACTAATATCGTTACCCTACCAAGATGAAAGAATAACTTATCATTGGATTATAGCTTTTCCCTTTATTAATATTGCTTAATTTATCACTAAATGAACCTAGAAAATCTAAACTTTAAAAAAGGCTTAATCAGACTATTTATAGTCTCTATTGTGGGAGCGCCGATTTATGGATTGCTTGATGGCGTAGAACAGATGAATAAGAATTCAAATTTATTGAAAAATAACAAAGATGAATTAATAAAAGAATTCAATAACCCAAAATGTGATTATGTATTTAAGGAAGATATTAAAGAGTCTAAAACAACGAAAGAATGTAGTACCTTAGAAATATATAGTGATTCATTACTTAAGTACCAAAAGGATAACCTTAAAAAATATCCTAAGATTTCAGGGTTACTAATAAGAGATTACATGTCTAAAGAAAGTCAAAATACTGATTTGAGAGTATGGTTTCAACATAGCATTGGTCCAGTTATTTTAGTATTAACTTTTTGGTTCGTATCTTATTTTGGATTCCGTATACTTAGATGGATATACAGAGGATTTAAGAATTGAAAATATATAAACATTTGTGGATTATTTTAGGTGCTTCAGGATTTTTTTATACATTATTTTTCAAAACACTATTCAATTTATTTTCTATAAGAGACCTATGAACTACAGTAAATACAATCTTCCTGCTGTTTTTTCGCCAGTTCTAACGCCGATTAACGCTGATGGTGGCCCAGATACAGCAAGACTTCTCAAGCAATGCCAATGGTTGGACGCCAATGGCGTTGGACAAGCCATTTTTGGGACGAATTCTGAAGCAAATTCTTTTTCAGGCGCGCAAAAAATTGATGCTCTAGAAAAGCTCATTGCTGGTGGATTAAATTCCAAGCACATGATGCCTGGAACAGGGGCTTGCTCTATTGACGAGACTGTGGCTATGACAAGAGCAGCAGTGAGTGCAGGATGTTCTGGCGTGCTGATGCTGAGTCCTTTTTACTATAAAGATGTTAGCGATCAAGGCTTATACAGTTTTTATGCAAAAGTAATTGAAAAGGTAGCAGATAGTCGATTAAAGATATATGTTTACAACATACCTCAGGTAACTAAGATTTTGCTGAGTGTTCCGCTACTAGAGCGATTAGTTAAAGATTTTCCAACGACAGTCGTAGGTATTAAAGATAGTTCAGGTGATTGGCCATATACCGAGTCCGTGATTAAGGCATTAGCAGGATCAGGGTTTCAGGTATACGCTGGCAGTGAAACCTTCTTGATGAGAAACTTGCGAGCTGGGGGCGTAGGATGCATATCTGCTACTGCCAATGTAAACCCTCGGGCGATTGCTGCATTAGCCGGAAAATGGCAAGATGCAGGTGCAGACCAAGCACAAGCAGATTTAGATATCGTACGATCTGTGTTTGCAAAATATCCAATGATTCCTGCCATGAAAACAGCTGTAGCACATTTCTCAAAAGATTCATCGTGGGCGCATGTATTACCACCATTGATTGATTTGACAGCAGAGCAACAAAAAGCCTTGCTTCTTGATTTAGAAAAAATTCAATTTACGATGACAGGTTTATAAGCAGTCAAGTTAAAGCAATTAGATAGATACTTATTCGTCAAGAAAGACATTCGGTATTGAAGCAATCATCAAACTATAGGAAGACTTAACATGGCTAAATTTAGTAAAGCGCTAGAAAGATGGAATGAACGATTTTCCATTGACACCTATTTATTTGGACAGCAAGCTAATCATTACTTGCAGGCTCAAAAAGATCGGTTTCAAGGAGGTAAAGCATTGGCTATTGCTGATGGCGAAGGTCGAAATAGCGTTTGGATGGCGCAGCAAGGCATACAGGTAAACGCCTTTGATTTCTCCCCCATTGCTCTTGAAAAAGCCAAAAAATTAGCACAGCAAAAAAATGTAAGCGTTGATTTTGAATGTAGTGACTGGCAGTCGTATGCTTGGCCAAGAAGCGAATATGACTACGTCGTTGGAATCTTTTTTCAGTTTGCCGATCCAGATGAGCGCACGGAGTTATTTGCCAAAATGGACCATAGTCTTAAGCCTGGTGGGTTAATGATTATTCAAGGATACGGCGAAAAACAACTGCAATACAAAACAGGTGGCCCTGGCGTTATTGAAAACCTCTATACAGAAAGTTTATTAAAGAACGCATTTCCGAACTACGAGATTCTAGACTCATGCACCTATGAAAAAGAAATAGAAGAAGGTGACGGACATGATGGTATGTCCGCCTTAGTAGGATTTGTGGCTAGAAAACTTTAGGCAAAACAAACGCGATAGTTAAGTACTATGTAAAATAAGATGAATGGTGCTTATCCATCTTATGAGAAAAGTATGTATGTCAAATAGTAGCAATCCAAATCAAGTTAAAAAAACGCAAACACTGCATGGTGATTTGCTGATTGTTGGGGCAGGACTAGCGGGGCTTACCGTAGCTTTAAAAGTAGCACAAACCCGAAAAGTGATCGTCCTTGCCAAGCGCGAGCTAACAGAAGCAGCAACAGCTTGGGCTCAGGGCGGCATCGTTGGCGTGCTCGATGAAAAAGACAGTTTTGAATCACACGTGGGTGACACACTAGAAGCAGGGGCTGGTATTGTTTCAGAAGCCACAGCGCGTTTTATTACTGAAAATTCGCATAACGCGATTCAATGGTTAGTTGATCAAGATGTGGCATTTACCCAAGATCCAGAAGGTCCACTTGGTCTTCATTTAACCAGGGAGGGTGGTCATACCCATCGCCGTATTGCGCATGCCGCAGATGCGACAGGAAAAGCAATACATATTGCCTTGCTTGAAAAAGCAAAGCAACATCCCAATATTCAGCTTTTAGAGAACTGGGTGGCGATCGATTTAATTACCACCCGTCACTTAACTGAAAAGCACAACAAAGACTATCAAAAAAGCGTTATGAAAGACAGGTGCTACGGCGTCTACGCATTAGATATTCAAACGAATGAAGTAGTTACAGTCACTGGCAATGATGTTGTTATCGCCACGGGCGGTGTTGGTAAAGTGTATAAGTACACATCCAATCCGGATACTGCAACTGGTGACGGTATTGCGATGGCTTACCGGGCTGGTTGTCGGGTTGGTAATATGGAATTTATTCAGTTTCATCCGACCTGTTTATATCACCCACAAGAAAGAAGCTTCTTGATTACAGAGGCACTGCGTGGGGAAGGTGGGCACTTAAAACTTCCGAATGGTTATCGTTTTATGGCAGACCATGACGAGCGTTTAGAGCTTGCCCCAAGGGATATTGTTGCTAGAGCCATTGATTTTGAGATTAAAAAGCACGGCATTGATTATGTGCTATTGGACGGCACCCATTTAGGCGCACAGTTTTTAAAAGAGCATTTCCCGACTATTTATGCACGTTGTTTAGCGGTGGGGATTGATATTACCAAGCAAGGTATTCCGGTCGTGCCAGCCGCGCACTATACCTGTGGCGGAGTCGTTACGGACTTAAATGGGCAAACGGATTTACCCCACTTATTCTCCGTGGG
Source organism: Burkholderiaceae bacterium (assembly GCA_947450225.1). Taxonomy (GTDB): domain Bacteria; phylum Pseudomonadota; class Gammaproteobacteria; order Burkholderiales; family Burkholderiaceae; genus Polynucleobacter. The sequence goes on from CANFUO010000032.1 coordinate 5,291, forward strand.
GGAGGCTACCTATACCGGTCTGCATGGCGCCAATCGACTCGCGAGTAATTCCCTACTCGAATGTGTTGTGATTGGTAAAGCCACTGCAGAAAATATTCTAGAAAATACCATGGAGTCAACGCCACAAGTTCGTCCATGGGACGATAGTCAAGTAGAGGATGCGGATGAGCAGGTTGTGATTGCACATAACTGGGATGAGTTACGATCATTGATGTGGAATTACGTCGGTATTGTAAGAACGACCAGAAGATTAGAGAGAGCTCTGCACCGTATTGAATTACTCAAACAAGAAGTGCATGACTATTACTCTAATTTTCACGTTAACCGTGATTTAATTGAGTTACGTAATTTAATCGTTTGTGCTGAGTTAATTGTTCGGTCAGCCTTAGACCGTAAAGAAAGTCGGGGACTCCATTACAGCCGCGACTATCCACAGACCTTTGCGATGTCCTACCCGACGATTATTACCCCAGAGCGTTAATTAGGGAAGGCGCTCCAAAACGCGCATTGAAAAATCAATGGCAATCACATCTTTCGTTAGCGCACCAACGGAGATGCGGTCAACTCCAGTCATGGCAATGTCTAATAAGGTAGTCATTTCAACACCACCCGATACCTCAAGTTCCGCGCGACCTTGTGTAATTTCTACAGCGCGTGCCATATCTTCAATTGAAAAATCATCAATCAAAATATGTTCGGCACCACCTGCAAGGGCCTCTTCTAACTCAGCAATAGACTCTACCTCGACTTGAATCATAACCCCTGAGTTAAGCGCTTTTGCCGCAGCAAGAGCCGCAGCGATACTACCTGCAGCAACAATGTGATTTTCTTTAATTAAGATACCGTCCCATAAAGCGAGACGATGATTTTTACCACCACCAACGCGGACAGCATATTTTTGGGCTTGTCGCAAACCAGGAAGCGTTTTCCGTGTTTCTAAAATCTTACAGCCACGAGGATTAACGTTAACATCAGCAATCGCATCAACAAATACTTTTGTCGATGAAGCAGTCCAAGATAAGGTTTGTAAAAAATTCAGAGCAGCACGTTCAGCAGATAAAAGAGCACGCGCATTACAAACAATTTCACAAACAGGATTCATCGCTTGCATCACTTGACCTTCAGTGTAAAACCACATGACCTCTGCGCTAGGATCTAAAGACTTAATGCAGAGTTCAAACCATGCTTGACCACATAAGATGGCACCATTTTGTTTGATGATCACATGCGCCCGCACCCGTTCATCAGCGCGGACCAATTGTGCGGTCCAGTCGACAGTGCCAATATCTTCCATGAGTGCATCTTGAACATTGCGGGCAAGGGCTTGCTTTAAAGACTCGTTGAACTCAAACATATTTTTCCTTTAAATATTTTTTAAGCAGCGCCAATATTTTTTACAAAGCCGTGTTGCGCTTTTACTAAAAGTTCTGGGTTGTTTTTTGTAAAATCTAACATGCGCTCTATACAACTTTGGGCTTTGGCACGAATAGTTTCTGCCACTTGTATCTCACCAGACTGCTGTTCCAGACATTGGAGAATATTGGCTAAACCGTTCATCGCCATCCACGGACAATTAGCGCAACTCTTGCAGGTGGCACTTTGTCCAGCAGTTGGAGCCTCAATCAATTTTTTATGAGGAGCTAGTTGGCGCATGCGATGCAAAATACCTTGATCGGTAGCTACGATAAATTCAGTAGCAGCATTATCGACAACCGCTTTAATCATGGCAGCAGTGGAGCCAACCACATCAGCCATAGCAACAACAGCAGCAGGAGATTCTGGATGAACTAATATTTTGGCATGTGGGTGAAGCTGACGTAAAGCTTCTAGTTCAACCGCTTTAAATTCATCATGAACAATACATGCACCATCCCATAAGACCATGTCTGCGCCAGTTTGATCCTGAATATAACGACCTAAGTGGCGATCAGGGGCCCATAAAATCTTTTTACCAGCCTCATGTAATTGATGCACGATGGCTAATGCACAAGAACTCGTGACCATCCAGTCAGCCCGCGCTTTAACTGCAGCGCTTGTGTTGGCATACACTACAACAGTTCTATCAGGATGGGCATCACAAAATTGATTAAATTGATCGCTAGGGCAACCTAAATCAAGAGAGCAGGTCGCATCTAAATCGGGCATAAATACTCTTTTTTGCGGAGAAAGTATTTTGGACGTTTCTCCCATAAAGCGCACGCCAGCGACGATCAATTCTTGAGCGGGGTGGTCTTTTCCAAAGCGTGCCATCTCTAGTGAGTCCGCTACAAACCCACCGGTTTCCATCGCTAGATCCTGAATATCGCCGTCAACATAATAATGGGCCACAATCACCGCATTACGCGCCTTTAGAAGTGCACGAATTTTATCTTTAATAGCTGATTTCTCGGAATTACTTAGTGCAACAGGTGTTTTTGCCCACGCGCTTGAAATGCAAGTTGGCCCATCGATACTAGGGAGAGAGAACTCATAACTTTTAAGTGGACTATTCATGATTTAGATATTTTGCATCAAAGATAAATACATTATCAAAGAATTTCACCATCTTGGTTAAAAATTTTACGATTATGATTCTTATACCCTGTTAGAATGACCGGCGGAGGGTTTGACATGCAACGAATGATGCTTTTAGCGAAACTGCACCGTGTAACGGTGACAGAGGCTGATTTAAATTATGAAGGGTCTTGCGGAATTGACGAGGACTTATTAGACGCGGCTGGGATGCGTGAATTTGAGCAGATTGAGCTCTATAACATTAATAATGGTGAGCGTTTTTCGACATACATTATTAAATCCAAAAGAGGTTCTGGTGCGATTGCGCTTAATGGTGCAGCGGCGCGTAAAGCGCACGTAGGCGACCCATTAATTATTTGCACCTACGGCATGATTAACGAAGATGACATCAAGCACTATCAACCCAAAATTGTCTTGGTTGATGAGTCCAATCAAATTAAATCAATTAAAGCAATTTAGAACGGCAGTTGCGCACCAGGCTTGACGTCTAGAATCGCCTTTTTAAAGGCTTTTTGAATACGCAAGATAGCCTCTTGCGTATCGGCTTCGAAGCGCATGACTACTACCGGCGTGGTATTGGAAGGTCTTGCAAGGCCAAAGCCATCGGCATATTCCACCCGAATCCCATCAATTGTATTGATGGACTGCGATCCCTCAAACTGAGGATTAGCCTTCATTTGCTCCAAAATCGTAAATGGCTCACCCTCAGCGCAGCTCAGTTGCAGTTCTGGAGTACAAATGGCATCGGGTAAGTCTAAGAGCGTTTGATTTGGGTTTTCTTCTTTTGATAGGATCTCGAGGAGTCTTGCTGCCGTGTACAGACCATCGTCAAAGCCATACCAACGATCTTTAAAAAAGATATGGCCACTCATTTCACCAGCAAGAGGAGCGCCAGTTTCTTTGAGCTTGGCCTTAACAAGGGAGTGACCAGTTTTCCACATGGTAGGTTTGCCACCATGTTTTTCAATCCAAAGACCCAGATTACGAGAGCATTTCACATCATAGATGATTTCTGCGCCAGGATGACGAGATAAAACATCCTTAGCGTAGAGCATCATTTGACGGTCAGGAAAAATCACAGAACCATCTTTAGTGACAACACCAAGACGATCAGCATCACCATCAAAAGCCAGGCCTAATTCATTAGGTGTTGTCGCAAGATTTTTCATTAAATCTTGTAAGTTTTCGATATGCGCAGGATCGGGATGGTGGTTCGGAAAATGGCCATCGACCTCACAAAACATTTCTTCTACCTCACAACCCAGTGCACGAAAAAGTTTTCCTGCAAAAGCACCACCAACCCCGTTGCCACAATCAACCGCAATTTTCATGGGACGAGCCAAATGAACGTCACCAACAATACGAGCTAAGTAGCTTGGAAAAATATCAAACTCAGAGCGGGAAGCTGATTTTTGCGGCGCAAAGTTTTGCGCAATAATACGTTCATACAAAGCTTTGATTTGATCACCATAGATGGCTTTGCCACCCAGAACCATCTTAAAGCCATTGTAGTTAGGAGGATTATGACTCCCCGTAATCATGATTCCAGATAAGGCTCTTTGACCAAGGATTTCGATATTGGTACCGTAATACACCATCGGTGTGGCAACGACCCCAAGGTCAATCACATGGATGCCCACACTCAGAAGACCATCCGTTAACGCTTGCATGAGTTCAGGGCCAGATAAGCGCCCATCTCTACCTACGACAACTGTGGTTTCACCATGATCAATCATGGTTGAACCAAATGCTTTACCAATAAGAGTGGCGATTTGGGCATCTAGAGTGGAATCAATAATGCCACGAATGTCATACGCTTTAAAAATAGAAGGGGAAAGAGTTAGCATGTAAAAATAATTGAGTTAAGAATAAAAGGATTTCAGCCACCTGATCCGAGCAGCTGTTATAGGATTTAAAGTAGATAAGTCATTTTTTGTATCTTGCAGGGCAGACACAATTGGCGCTGCAAGTTTTTTCCCAAGTTCAACACCCGGTTGGTCAAACGAGTTGATGCCATACAACAAACCCAAACAAAAAGTACGATGTTCATATAAAGCCATGAGGGCACCGAGATGATAAGCATCAAGACGCGGTAGCCAGATGAGATTATTCGGGCGTTTACCACAGTAGTATTGATTTAAATCACTGCTTGAGCCTTGACCAATCGCAAATGCTTCAGATTGAGCCAGGCAATTTGCCAGCAAGAGCTCATGGTGATGTTGGTGATTCGCAAGCTTACTCATCGATTCTTGGACTGCAATTAAATCGACAGGAATAACTTCAGGGCCTTGATGGAGCATCTGGAAAAAAGAGTGCTGTGCATTTGTACCAGGAATCCCAAACACAACAGCAGAACTAAACGGAACTTCATGACCATCAGCACCTGCAGTTTTACCGTTACTCTCCATTTCTAATTGTTGCAACCAGTTTGGAAACAAGTGGAGAGACTGGGCATACGGAATAATTGCTTGGGCGCGAACGCCATGATGTTTTTGATGAAAATACAAGGCTAAGGCTAATTGCAATGGTTGGTTTTCAGTATCGGGGGCATGGATGAAGTGTTGATCCATCGCCTGTGCACCATACAGAAAGTCTTGAAAAACATCAAAACCAAATTGCAGAGCAATAGGTAAGCCAACCGCTGACCAAACAGAAAAACGACCGCCTACCCAATCCCAAAAAGGGAAAATATTTTCAGATAGAACGCCAAACTGTTTTGCTAATGGAGGATTGGCGGTAATAGCAAAAATATTTTTAGAGATGTGATCTTGCGAAAGACCTTGTTCTTTTAACCATACGATCACCGCCTTGGCATTTTGCATGGTTTCAAGGGTCGTAAATGCTTTTGAAGCAATGATGACCTGAGTACTTTTGGCATTGATGACTGCAAGGATAGAAGCTAAATCAGCGCTATCAACATTCGATAAAAAGTGCACATGAAGATGGGATTTATCAGAACTGACTTGATGACGCAGAGCATCACAAACCAGTCGGGGGCCAAAATCAGATCCCCCAATCCCAATATAAATAATATCGGTTATGCCAGACAATTGATTACAGCAGTTATCTATTTGACGCCATACTGCTTCGATAGCTGGCATCACATCTAAGTCATTTACGAAAACGGGAGTTTTATTCAGATTGCGCAGAGCAGTGTGAAGCGCAGGACGTTTTTCCGAAAAATTGACAGGCTCACCAGAAAATAAATCAGCACGATGTTGGGCAAAATTAAGTTGCGGGGCTAATGCAAATAATTCCTGCCACTGGACTGGATTGATTTGTTGAAATTGTGTGTCAACCTGAAGGGGGCTAGCCATAGATAAATGATTAAAATCAATTCGAAATAATATAAATTGATTTTAACCATCATTTACGAATATTCACCAAAATGTCAAACAAGAAGCTTAATTGACCGTAGCGCCTGTCATTTTGACCGCATCAGACCATTTGATCAGATCTTGCTTGAGAACTTGATTAAACTCTTCCGAAGTATTGCAGATGACTTCAACCCCAATGTTTTGCATGCGAGAGTTGAACTCACTGGTTTGACCTATAACCTTGAGGACTTTGACAATTTTTTCAATCACCTCAGGCGGTGTGCCAGCAGGGGCAGCTAAACCATTCCACGTCGATGTATGAAACCCCGCATAGCCAGATTCAGCAATCGTTGGTACTTGCGGAAAGAGAGCGCTTCTTTTTAGCCCTGAAGTAGCTAGAACCTTCACTTTTCCAGACTTAAAAGGTTGGTTGGCTTCAGCTATATTGGCAAAATACATCGGCACCTGCTCACCCATGACGTCCGCAATGGCAGGAGCACCCCCCTTATAAGGTACATGCACCATCTTTAATTTTGCACGGAAATTAAAAAGCTCCGTCGTTAAATGACTGAGCGTCCCACTACCTGCTGAAGCATACGGGACATCATTGGGCTTCGAGCCCACATACGTGACAAACTCCTTCAAATTTTTAGCAGGAAAATTATTCGCCACCGTCAGAGCAAACTCATTACTTGCAATGATCGAGATCAGGCTAAAGTCCTTGACTGGGTCATAAGCGGTTTTAGTCATTGCCGGTAAAACCGCCATTTGTGGCAAAACCGCCAACAGCAATGTATAGCCATCAGCAGGAGCTTTGGCAACAAAATTAGCGGCGATGGCACCATTTGCCCCGGGTTTATTTTCTACAATAAAGGTTTGCCCAAAAGTTTTTGTCAGTTCTTCGGCAGTTATTCTGGCGATTGAGTCAGTATTACCGCCGGCAGAAAATGGCACGATGATTCTGACTGGATGATTAGGCCATGACTGCGCAAAACCAAGACTCTGAAAACACAGTAGGAAGATAAACAAGAGGGCGCGCATAGAAGTTCCTTAAGGCTTGGAGAATTGACGGGGACGATGATTTTTAAATACTAAGTAGTGGCCTTTGAACCAAGGCTTGACAGCCAACTTATCACGCCAAGGCGTTGTTCTAGCTTTGGCGCGTGCGGGAGACTCAAGCGCTAGCGGTGTTTTTAAATAATGAACGGCCAGCCGATTGAAAGGTTGAGGATCACCATCAACGATTTCGAAACGGCGGGTGCCAAGCCAATCAGAGCATTCGAGAAGAACCGGCACATGGTCCTGTGCATACCACGCATCAAACTCAGCGAGATCTTCTTGCGTCACAGTAAAAAAAACAGCGTACAGATACTCCGCTTGAGATAGCGGGTCGTTAACACCATCTTGCCATTGCTCACCAAGCGTATTGCCGATGTAGCGAGTAAAGCCACTGACTGAGCCAAGCATGGTTTTGGTTAAATCGCTGGGTTGATTTTTGACGACCGAGTATTCTGGTGATTGTAAGTTTTCGCGGGCAGACATTTCATAAACAGCCAAATAATTACGTTGATCGTCTTGGGCTAAATAACGTTGTGCGGAAATAAATCCTGGCACAGCCATGCGTAGCGGAATATGCTCAGTGTCATACCAGGTATTAAACTGGTCTTCTAAGGATGAAGGAGGAGACATTTCTGAAAAAAGTATTGTGTGACCAAAAGTCATAACTACCTTTCAATTAATTTTTATATTTGACTTACAATGATTTACCGATTCTAAACGTAAAAAATTGTAAAAATAAGAAAGAGCCCCAAAATGGAATTAACAGTTCGTAAATGGTTGACCCACGTTGAAGAAAGTATTGACGCTAAAAATTCTTCGCAGCCTTTGATTAAGGGCGCTGTAATTGCCATTCTGAAAAATCCCTATGCAGGAAAATACCAAGAAGACCTATCTGAATTGATCAAGGCAAGCACTGCTTTGGGGCAAGAAATCGGCGCAAGGATACGTAAAGTAATGGGCGATCACCCGATTCAGAGTTACGGTAAAGCTGGTATTGCCGGAGTTCAGGGCGAGCAAGAGATTGTGAATGCATTACTTACCACCACGTTTGCTAACCCGATTCGAGATGCAATTGGGGGTGGTCAAGCATGGATATCTTCATTTACTAAAGTTGGTGGGCCTGGGACCATGATTGATGTACCACTTGCACATAAAGATGCCCTGTATGTCAGGTCGCATTACGACGGTATGTCAATGACCTTACATGATGGGCCTATGCCAGATGAAGTGGCGATTATTTTTTGTGTAGCAAGCCGAGGCCGAATCAATGCTCGGGTAGGTGGCTTAGCGGTCGATAAAATTCAAGGTCAAGACGGTTTAGTTTAAATAAGAGAAAGATTCTCATGAAAACAGCAATCATTAATTTAAAAAAGATCATCTCTGGAGATTGGCGTGATCCCATCGTCGAAGGTGACTCTATCTTTATGGCCGATGGCAAGATCATTTCAGTAGGTAAGGTAGCCGACAAGGATATTCAAGATGCAGATGTAGTAATTGATGCAGACGGCGCAACGGCGATTCCAGGACTTATTGATTCTCAAGTACATAACACCTTTGGCGATTACACACCAAGACAAAAAACAGTTGGTTTTTTAGAAAGCTATGTTCACGGCGGTACTACAACTTGTATTAGTGCTTCGGAAGTGCATGTGCCCGGTCGACCAAAAGATCCCGAGGGAGTTAAAGCGCTTGCACTAGCAGCTAAGAGATGTTTTGATGATTACCGACCAGGTGGTATGAAAGTATTTGCTGGATCAATTATTCTTGAGCCTGGTTTGACTGAAGCAGATTTTCAGGAGATGGCTAAAAAAGGAATTTGGTTAGCCAAGGCGGGATTTGGTGCGGTTAAATCACCTTACGATTACGCCCCAATGGTGGCCTGGGCCAAAGCTGCAGGGATGATCACGACAGTTCATACAGGTGGTTCATCCATTCCTGGTTCATCAGGCATTTGGGTAGATCACTTATTAAAAATGCAACCGCATGTTTCCTTTCACGTAAATGGTGGACCTGTGGCGATGCCGGACGCAGATTTTCCGCGGATTGTGAATGAAAGTAATATTGCCTTACAAATTTGCACGGCAGGTAACTTACGTACCGCATTACTGATTGCAAAATTGGCGATGGAAGCAGATCAATTTGATCGCTTTTTAATTGCCACTGACACACCGACAGGCAGTGGCATTATGCCTTTAGGTATGCTCTACACCATTACCCATCTATGCAGCCTGATGGATATGTCTGTTGAATCAGCCATTGCCGCCGCGACTGGAAATAATGCGACAGTCTATGGCATTGATAGTGGTTTTTTAAAGCCAGGCAAAGAAGCAGATGTTGTCATCCTTGATGCCTGCGTTGGCGGCTCAAAAGATAATGCAACGGACGCGATTCGCAATGGCGATATTCCAGCAGTTGCGGCCGTTATTACAGCAGGCATACCTCGATTTGTAGGTAAAAGCCGAAACACCCCAGCACCGATGAAGAGTGTGCGGGTTGTACAAAATAAAGTACCACAAGATTACACAGGAACCGCTCACTAATGAAACAGATGCATGTAGTAGTCGTTGGTGCAGGTCCAGTGGGTGTTGTAGCAGCAATCGCTGCAGCACAAAAAGGCTTTAAAGTGACTTTATTAGACGCCGCATTAGAGGTTGATCACAACCCGCGTGCTGCAACCACTCATCCGTCGACTCTCGATTTTATTGATCAGGTTGGCTTGATTGATGAGTTTGTCAAACAAGGCTTAGTGGCGAGATATTTTCAGTTTTGGGACCGAGATACCAAATCTCGGGTGGCTCAGTTTGATCATGAGTTACTCAAAGATGAAACTAAGTTTCCGTTTGTTGTGCAAACAGAGCAGCATAAATTAGTCTTGATGGGACTCAAGCGACTCGATACATTTACGGACGTGAGCTACCAATTCGGTATTACAGTCACTAACCTTGCGCAAGGCCCAGATCATGTCATTTTGACCACGCAGCAGGATGGGCAAACAGGACAAATTAAAGCAGATTATGTCATTGGTGCCGATGGTGGTAAAAGTACGATACGTAAGCTCTTAAATATTGAGTTTGAGGGCTACACTTGGCCAGAACGATTTATTGTATTGACGTCGATTCATGATTTTGAGAAATCTATGGGTTGTTGTTATCGGAATTACTTTGCTGGATCGAGTGAGTGGGCTAACTTATTTAAAGTGACTGGTGATGATTACAAAGGTCGATGGAGAGCTGTATTTCCGGCGAGGACAGATGAGTCTGACGAAGAGGCATTGAGTGATGCCTCAGCGAAGAAAAGAATTATTGAACTAGAAGAAGCCTGTTCATTAGAATCGATTGTTCACCGTAATATATATAACGTCCATCAGCGTGTGGCACAAAAATTTAGGGTTGGCAGAGTGATGCTTGCAGGAGATTCATCGCACCTCAATAATCCGATTGGTGGATTAGGACTGAATTGTGGAATACACGATGCAATGGAACTGGTGTCTAGCTTAGATGATATTCAGAAGGGTGCCGATGATACGCGCCTAGATCTTTATGAAAAGCGTAGAAAGACCTTGAATGTGCAATTTATTCAAGAACAGACCATTGCCAATAAAAAGCGTTTAGAAGAAAAAGATCCAAATGCTAGAAAAGATCGTTTAGATGAACTGAGAAAAATTGAATCAGACCATGTTTTACAAAAGCAGTTTTTAATGAAGTCATCCCTATTGTTAAGTGTGATTAATGAAAAAAACATCACTCTTTAGCCCTAAATTTGGCTAAAAGTTGAATTCAAAGTTATAATCTACTTCTTAGGTAAAAATCTTGCTGTATCGACTTTACCTTCAATATAGGAAGCTTGGCAGAGCGGTTGAATGCAACAGTCTTGAAAACTGTCGAGGGTTAACGCCCTCCGTGAGTTCGAATCTCACAGCTTCCGCCAAAATGCGAATTTATATTTCTGTTGATCTGATCCTCCCGGTAAATGATGAATGTATCTTTATTAAATTTAAATAAGCACTCACCTTCAGCTATGTAAAACCCCAAAGTAAAAAGACCCTAGTTATTTAAGTATTTAATAACCCTACAAAAAAATAGGATTTATATTTACTTATTGACGTGAGCATTAATTAATTTTATTATGTAATTTAAAGCCCTACTAATGGTTAGGGTTGGAGATTACTTATGAAGCACATGGAACTCATTAATAGCCTTACTGCTCTTGAACGTCTGGGGGTTTATGTTTTGACAAAAAAAGATGTAGAGAAACTTTTTCCTCAGGAAGGCGAGAAGTCTATGGAAAAGTCGCTCCAGCGGATGGTCAAGGATGGACTCCTCATTAGGGCAGCTCGAGGAATTTACGTAAATGCGTTAGCAGTAGCTCGCAAGCCAAGTTGGATTTTGGAGGATGTCGCAAAAGCTCTTCGTCCCGGAAATCTCTCTTACGTAAGTTTGGAGAGCATATTGTCTGAGTATGGTGTTATTTCACAAATTCCGTTAAGTCGAATCACTTTAATGACTACTGGAGCGAAGGGTGTTCATGAGACACCATTCGGAACCATCGAGTTTACGCATACTAAGCGCACAATTCCTGACATTTTAGAGCGAACAATCTTTATCAAAGACCGACCATTAAGAATTGCAAAAAAGCATGCAGCTGTCACTGATTTACTGAGAGTTGGCCGTAATACTGACATGATTGACTATGAAGAGTTAGAAGAGGTCTTTGCCTGATGAAGCAAGAGGACTTCAAGCTATATGTAGAAAAAGCGATGGCTAACTCTGAGATGGTTGCCATGAAACCTGTAGTAGAAAAGGAGCTTCTTCACTACGAGATATTTAACGCCCTAGATGAAGATGGACTTCTTAAGAATTTAGTCTTTCAGGGAGGTACCTCTTTGCGCCTGTGCAGAGGTTCAGAGCGATTTAGTGAAGATCTAGATTTTGCTGGGGGAAGGGATTTTTCCTCGCAGAGCATGGAAAAAATAAAAGAGTGTATCGTCAAACATATCGGCGAACGCTTTGGATTACGGGTGACTGTAAAGAACCCAAAACCAGTCAAAGAAGATACTCTGGTTAGAGTGTGTAAGTGGATGGTGAGTATTGAAACTAGTCCAGCCTCTCCAGATATCCCAAGGCAAAAAATTAAAATCGACATTGCTAATATTCCAGCTTATACGAGGGAACCGATTCCCTTACGATTAAATTATTCAGTGCTTGAGGGTATGAGGCGCCCCATTGTGATTACTGAGACAATGGATGAAATTCTTGCTGATAAGTTGGTCGCACTGCCAACATCGATTGCCGTATTAAATGCAGATGAACTAACACCCACTCCGGCAAAGATTAGGCATAGAGATATTTGGGACATAGCTTGGTTAGTTGGGCAGGGGGCGCGACTTAATCTTGATTTTGTAGACCGAAAAATTGCAGATTATGGAATAGAATACTTTAGCGAATATTTAGAAAATGCTATTCAGACTATTCCTGGCATTGCAACGGGTAATGCCTTTAAGCAACAGATGCAAAGGTTCATAGCCAAAAGTGCTCATGAAAGAGCTTTTGGTACTCCAGGTTATGACAACTTTTTGGCTACTGAGGTGAATAAACTCTTCATCAACATCAAACAAAGATGAGTTTTTTTTCGCTGCTAATGCTTCTCTGAGTACATTGGATCAAACTAGAACCTCTGCTGGCAAATGATATTGATCAACTAATTTACGAATCATCTCAAGAGTTAATGGGCGTGATCGGTTTAGTATATCTGAAACTCTTCCTCTAGATCTAATCATTATCTCTGGATCTTTTTTGGTATGAATTGGTCGGATTTCCATAATTTGTCTTTAAATTTTTACAACATTTATTTTGTCGTACAAAAATACCGCCTTACTTTTTCAGTCGGTATCCGGTTTTAAAAATCCAAACTACTACTGCAATTGAAATTGCTAAGAAAGCCATTGTCATTCCTAGGCTTACCCAAATTTCAACATCTTGGATACCATAAAAACTCCAGCGAAAGCCACTAACGAGATAGACTACTGGATTGAGTAAAGCAATCATTTGCCAGAAGGGTGGCAATACCGAGATAGAATAAAAACTACCGCCTAAAAAGGTTAAGGGTGTAATGATGAGTAAGGGTACTACTTGTAGTTTTTCAAACCCGTCAGCCCATATACCAATGATAAAACCGATCATGCTAAACGTAATGGAGGTAATAACTAAATAAAATAACATCCAAAACGGGTGATCAATTTGAAGTGGTACAAAAAAGGTAGCAGTAAATAAGATGATGAGCCCTAATACAATGGATTTACTTGCAGCAGCACCAACATAGCCCAACACAATCTCTAATGGAGAAATAGGGGCGGAAAGTAGTTCATAAATAGTCCCACTAAATTTAGGAAAGTAAATTCCAAAGGAAGCATTAGAAATACTTTGCGTGAGCAGCGAAAGCATAATTAGGCCCGGCACGATGAACGCACCGTAAGAAATTCCTTCCATTTCGGTAATGCGAGAGCCAATCGCTGAACCAAAAACAATAAAGTACAAAGAAGTAGAGATAACCGGTGCAATAACACTTTGCATTAAGGTGCGACGCGTTCTAGCCATTTCAAATTGATAAATGGCACGGATACCATAGTAATTAAGCTTCATTGGTATTTGCCTCTGCGTTTACTAAGTTGACAAAAATTTCTTCTAATGAACTTTGCTTGGTGTATAAGTCTTTAAAGACTACGCCTAAGTTAGATATTTTTTGTAATAGTTGAGCAATATCAATATCACCATCATTTGCATCGAAGTGATAGGTAAGCTCGTATTTATCCTCTGAAAGCACCAAGCCAAGTAAATCTAATTCTTTTGGAAGATTCTCCAGAGGTTGTTGCAATTGCAAGGTTAATTCTTTTTTACCTAATTTGTTCATCAAGGCTAATTTGTTATCGACCATAATGAGTTCACCGCTACGAATGATGCCGATACGATCTGCCATCTCTTCAGCCTCTTCGATATAGTGGGTTGTGAGAATCACTGTGGTGCCATTATTTTTAAGAATTTTGACAAGGTTCCACATATCTTTTCTGAGGCTGACATCAACTCCGGCTGTGGGTTCATCCAGGAATAGGATTTTGGGTTCATGGGAGAGGGCTTTTGCAATCATAACTCTGCGTTTCATACCGCCCGACAGCGTCATGATTTTGTTGTTTCGCTTATCCCATAAAGAGAGATCTTTCAGAATTTTTTCAATTAGAGCGGGTTCTGGTGCTTTTCCATAAAGACCACGACTAAATGTCACCGTATTCCATACAGTTTCAAAAGAGTCGGTAGATAGTTCTTGCGGAACAAGACCAATGAGTTCCCTAGCCTCTCTGTAGTCCTTAATGATGTCATTGCCATCTACCAAAATCTGACCGCTAGTAGGATTTACAATTCCGCAAATAATACTAATGAGAGTTGTTTTTCCTGCGCCATTTTGTCCAAGAAGAGCAAATATCTCTCCTTTGCTTATCTCTAAATTAATACCTTTGAGGGCTTGAAAACCAGATTGATAGGTCTTATAAAGATTGGAAATACTGAGGATAGTGTTCATACAGGCTAATAATATAGAAAACTCAATTATTTGCTGCAAATATTTTCTTATGAAGAGTTATTTCTAATCACTCATCGGGTATTCGATAATAAATTGACGAAGTGACGTATCTATTCTGGTTTGCCAACCATCACCAGTTGCTTTACAAGTTTCAAGGACATCAGGAGCAAGCCTAATCGTTGTTGCAATTTTCTTTTGGTCAGGCGAATGAGTTTTTACACGAGGTGAAGCTCAATCTTCTTACCAACTGCGGCAGCATATTTTCGAAGGGTATTAAGACTCGGAGAGTGCTTACCAGTAGCCAAAGAACTCTCTAATCGAGCAACTGCTGGAGCTTGTGTACCCATCAGTTTGGCAATTTGAGCTTGGGTAAGTCCAGACTCTTTTCTTGCCGCAAGAATTTCATCTAGAATGGCGAACTCTTCACGATTGAGTCTAGCCACCTCTGCTTTAACTGCAGGATTTTTGAGCATCTTACTGACCAATTGTTTATGGGTCAGAGTTTTAGTTTTTATTGTTGTCATTTTTTAGCTCCTTCATGCGTAGCTTGGCAATTTTTAATTCTTTCTCTGGCGTTTTTTGAGTCTTCTTAATAAAACTGTGAAGCATGACAATTTCTTGCTCTACCCTCGATACCTTTCAGCCTCAATTCAAAAAGACCGCCACCAAAAGCATCCGTATGTGGCAAGCCTAAATTTGGATCATATTCAATCATTCGCTCAGTCAATCCAACATAACGTGCTCGGAGTGTTATTGGCAAATTCATGATGTCTTCTTGAACATCTTGACTGTAATAAACGATTGAATAAGCCACACAGTATGATAACAAATTTGTTATCACTTGGCAAGAGAAAGTTACCGTCTATAAAATGACCTCCTGGAATTACTCAAGTTTTTCAATTAACTGCCGTTTAACAAAATAAGACTGTGTTTTTATTTTATTGGGAGTTAACGGTTATGAAAAATCACGAAAGTTTTTCACAGATTCTGTCCTCCTATGAATCTTTTGATTCCTTATCTAAAATCCGGAGTAAGGACAATGAGTATTTCATTGAAGACACGCCAAGTGTTGATGTACAAATCTCGAATCACGCAAAG
>CANFUO010000033.1 GCA_947450225.1 Burkholderiaceae bacterium
AAATAAAACCCTGTAAAAAGCCAGCGTTGTCCATGCTCTGAATTACCCAATACGTAGGCTTTTATTTCTTCTACATGAAAAGATTCTTGTATTGTTACCGGCGCGTACTGACCTAAATCAACACTCACCTCATCTAATACCCATCGATGCGTAATCCATGGATTATCAATGGGTTCATGTCGCATCACGACAGCAAGCGCAATTCCCATTAGGTGTTTTGTATAACAATGTTAGGAAACTTATTACTCATATCTTTAGACATATTGGCTATTTGAATCGCTACCTGTCTTGCAATCGCTTTGTAACTAGCACTAATTGCACTGTCTGGTTCGGCTACCACGGGCGGACGACCTGCATCAGACTGCTCTCGTATTGATAAATTGAGCGGTAAACTTCCCAAAAATGGCACCTGATAGTCTTTACACATTTTTGCGCCACCACCTGTACCAAAAATATGTTCTGTATGGCCGCAACTTGGGCAGACGTACGTACTCATATTCTCCACAATGCCTAAAATCGGTATACCTACCTTCTCAAACATTTTTAATCCCTTGCGGGCATCTAAAAGAGCAATATCTTGGGGTGTTGTGACAATCACCGCGCCTGTAACGGGCACTTTTTGAGAGAGTGTCAATTGAATATCACCTGTTCCTGGAGGCATATCAACAATTAAATAATCTAATTGTTGCCAATTGGTTTGTCGAAGGAGTTGCTCTAATGCAGAAGTAACCATTGGGCCTCGCCAAACCATGGGGCTGTCTTCTTCAATGAGAAAACCAATCGAACTTACTTGCAAGCCATGTCCTTGCATCGGCTCTATGGAGTTTTCGGCATAAGAGTCTGGACGACCTGATATACCTAACATCATGGGCATACTTGGGCCATAAATGTCCGCATCCAATATTCCTACTCGTGCACCTTCAGCAGACAAGGCTAATGCCAAATTAACCGCGGTGGTTGATTTGCCAACACCACCTTTACCGCTGGCAATGGCAATGATATTTTTAACTTCAGGTAATAATTTCACGCCTCGCTGCACTGAATGGGAGACAATCTCCATACTGATATTGATGCTGACGTTTTTTACACCAGCAATCTCTCGAACAGCTTGAATGCAAGCCTTGCGAATTAAATCAAATTGGCTTTTAGATGGATAGCCTAGAACAACGTCAAACATTACCTCATCACCATCTACACGTAAATTTTTGATGGCTTTTGAACTTGCCAAATCCTTACCTGTATTAGGGTCAATAACCCCCTTCAAAACTTCCATCACCTGATCGTTGGAAAGCTGCAAAATTTTCTCCTTAAAAAATACGATTTCTTACTAAATTACCCATTACTTTAATGGGATACTAAAATTGAGGTATGAAATTACATCATAAAAGAATTTTAGTCACTTCTGCGCTTCCGTATGCCAATGGTCAAATTCATATTGGGCATATGGTTGAATACATCCAAACTGATATTTGGGTGCGTTTTCAACGCATGCAAAATCATGAAATTTATTACGTTGGCGCTGATGATACGCATGGAACGCCAATTATGCTGCGCGCCCAAGCGGAAAATATTACCCCTCAAGAGCTCATCGATCGAGTATGGCATGAACATAAGAAAGATTTTGATGATTTTTTCATTTCTTTCGATCATTATGGTTCAACCAACGCCCCTGAAAACAAAACTCTCTCTGAAGAAATCTATAAAAGCCTGAGAAGTGCTGATTTGATTGAGAAAAAATCAATTGAGCAAGCCTATGACCCTGTCAAAGGTATGTTTTTACCAGATCGCTTTATTAAAGGGGAATGCCCAAAATGCCATGCAAAAGATCAATATGGGGATTCTTGCGAGAAGTGTGGGTCTACCTATGCGCCGACTGATTTATTGAATCCCTATTCTGTTGTAAGTGGCGCTACTCCAATTAAGAAATCCTCCGAGCATTATTTTTTCAAACTTTCAGATCCCCGCTGTGAGGCTTTTTTACGTGACTGGACGCAAGTGAAAACACCGCTTCAAGTAGAAGCGCGGAACAAAATGAAGGAATGGGTCGGTGAAATTGGTGAAAGTAAGCTCAGCAACTGGGATATTTCTAGGGATGAGCCCTACTTTGGCTTTGAGATCCCTGATGCGCCGGGTAAGTATTTTTATGTTTGGCTCGATGCGCCTATTGGTTATTTGGCTAGCTTCCAAGCCTTATGTCAGCGTTTAAACCTCAACTTTTCAGAGTGGGTAAGCCCTGACTCTCCTACAGAGATGTACCACTTTATCGGTAAGGATATTTTGTATTTCCATACCCTGTTTTGGCCTGCGACTCTGCATTTTTCTAATTACCGAACACCAACCAATGTTTTTGCCCATGGATTTTTGACGGTTGATGGTGAAAAAATGAGTAAATCTCGAGGGACTTTTATTACGGCAAGCAGCTTTATTGCCTCAGGATTAAATCCAGAATGGCTCCGTTATTATTTCGCCGCAAAACTCAATGCGTCTTTAGAGGATTTAGATCTCAATCTTCAGGACTTTACTGCTAGAGTCAATAGTGATTTATTGGGTAAATATATCAATATTGCAAGCCGTAGTTCAGGCTTCTTGGTAAAGCGTTTTGATGGTGTCATTGCCCCAGCAGCTCTGAATCACTCGCTCATTGCCACTTTAAAAGCTGCTAGTCCAGAGATTGCTGCTCTTTATGAACAACGGGAATTTGGAAAAGCGCAACGCTCGATTATGGAACTTGCTGATCAAGTCAATATTTATGTGGATACCAATAAACCATGGGAAATTGCCAAAAAGCTGGGCACAGATCCTGATGCAGATACCTCCCAGCGCTTACAAGATGTTTGCAGTATTACCCTTGAAGCGTTCCGGATATTGAGTATCTATCTCAAACCCGTATTGCCAGAACTCGCTAAACAGGTCGAGTCGTTTTTAAATATTGCGCCACTTGAGTGGTCCAGCGTTGATGTGAGCCTAACGCAAGACAATGTGATTCAACCTTATAAACACCTGATGAGCAGGGTAGATCCTCAATTAATTGACACTTTAATTGAGGCAAATAAGTCGGCCCCTTCTGAGGCAAGTTAAAATACATAAAAATTCATGAATAATGCATAAAATACAGTTAAATACTTCATTGAACCTTTACCAAAGAATCTATATATGGCGCACTATCAATCTAAAATAACTTTGTTTTTGAATGATCTCAAAAGCCAAAATCCTGAAATAGAAAAAGGTCAGCTCGAGGGCCGTGCTCTTTTATGGGATAAAAAACCAATTAGCCTTGATGAACAAAAGCGAAATAAACTTGCAAGAATTCGACAAAAACCTTACGTCTACTCCAATGATTGATTCCACGCCATCCCTCATGGATGGCATGTCAGCATCGTTCGCCAAACTTTATGGCGAACCCTTGTTTCAGTTACCAACAGACCTCTATATTCCTCCAGATGCACTTGAGGTTTTTTTGGAGGCTTTTGAAGGTCCTCTCGATTTATTGTTGTATCTCATTCGCAAACAAAACTTTAATGTGCTCGATATCCCAATGGCACAAGTAACGCAACAATATTTAAGTTACGTAGAACAAATTCGTCACCATAATTTAGAGCTTGCTGCGGAGTATTTACTCATGGCCGCCATGCTCATTGAGATTAAATCTCGCATGCTTTTGCCGATGAAAAAGGCTGATAGCGATGAAGAGGTTGATGATCCCCGTGCAGAATTGGTGCGCCGTTTACTTGAATATGAAAAAATGAAGCTTGCTGCTCAAGAACTCGACCGAATTCCTCAAATGGGGAGAGATTTTTTTCGCGCGCAAGGATTTATTGACCACACCGTCACTCTTGTTCCTCCACATGTCGATTTAGTTGATCTCCAAGTTGCCTGGAGGGATTTATTAGCCCGCGCTAAGTTAACTCAACATCACACCATTACCCGAGAAGCCTTGTCTGTTCGTGATTTTATGACGCGTATTCTGCGTCGTTTACAAAATCAAAAATTTGTTGAATTTAAAGAGCTGTTTGAGGATGCTATCGAATCTGGTCAAGGTATTCCGGTATTAGTGGTGAACTTTATCGCCTTATTAGAACTTTCTCGTGAGGCTTTAGTAGAGATAACCCAAGCAGAAGCTTACGCTCCTATTTATGTGAGGTTGTCCTTTACTCCCCAAGCATGAAAATCATTACCAATATTCATGATTTAAGAAATCATCTTCGCGGTCAAAATCGTGCTTCTTTTGTGCCTACGATGGGCAACCTTCACGAAGGTCACTTGTCGCTGATGAGAATTGCCCGTCTGCATGGTGATCCTGTAGTTGCAAGTATTTTTGTAAATCGTTTGCAATTTGGTCCGAGTGAAGATTTTGATAAGTACCCGAGAACTTTTGAGCAAGATGCTGAAAAACTCGAGAAGGAAGGTGTTTATATTTTATTTGCACCTACGGAACAAAATCTCTATCCAGAACCGCAAGACTACCGTGTTGATCCACCAAAAGATTTGGGAGATATTCTTGAAGGGGAATTTAGACCAGGTTTCTTTAAAGGAGTTTGCACTGTCGTTCTTAAGTTATTTTCGTGTGTCCAGCCTAACGCCGCTGTCTTTGGTAAAAAAGATTACCAACAACTGATGATCATTCGTCGTATGGCGCATCAGTTTGCTCTTCCAGTTGAAATCATTGGTGCTGAAACGATTCGTGCAGAAGATGGCTTAGCCCTCTCCTCTCGAAATGGCTATCTCAGTCAAAATGAGCGTCTTGAAGCACCGCAGCTCTTCACGGTGTTGCAAGAGGTAAAAACAGCATTACACCAATCGTCACTTAACCATGGCCTGATTCAAGAAATTGAAATGACGGCTAAAAATAAGCTCTTGCAAAGAGGTTGGGAACCGGATTATCTATCTGTTCGACTGCGTCAAAACCTTCTCTTGCCAAGCGCTGAACAATTAGCAAGTCAGCAAGAACTTGTTGTTTTAGCTGCTGCGAAATTAGGTAAAACTCGCTTAATTGATAATCTAGAAATCTAGGCTTCTAAATTACCTTGTGTGTTTTGAATTCAAGGTACAAACATATTTTCTAAAAGTGTCAACTTAGATACTCCCCTTGCGCGTTATAAGGTCATGTATAACAACCTTCATCAGGAAAATATCATGAAAATAATCATTCGCATGAGTTTGGCTATATTACTTTCGTTGAGTATGAGTTCAACAAGTTTTGCCTGGGGGCGCGATGGGGGATGGAGGCACCACGGTGATTTTAGAGAGCGTGGGTATATTGACAATGATATTCGTACCCCTTTAATCATTGCAGGTGCTGCCTTAGGAATCGCTGGTGCGATTGCATATAACGCCGCTCCTGGCCCCTATTACGCTCCACCGAGAACTTATTACGAACAGCCAAGGTCGTACTATGGGCCTCAACCCTATATGGTTCAACCTCAGGTGATTATGCAAGCTCCTGTAGTAATGCCGCCGCAGCCCTACCCTTACCGCCCTTATTATTAAAAAAAACCGCCTTTCGGCGGTTCTTTTTTGAACTTATGTTTTTATAAATCAAAGTTGTACTTCAAAGTTGCAAAGAAGGTTCTTGGCGGGGCTGGTTGATAGTTGTATGGTCCATAGGGACTGCCATATGAAACTTGGTTATTCCCATAAACAGCATACTGTGTATTTGAAACATTTCGAATTGTGAAGCGTGCTTCCAAAGAACGCCAGCGATACTCAGTATAAACATCACCAAAAGCATATGAAGGCATTTTGTTATAGGCGTTTTGCTGGTCTCCATCGTAATACTGCGAACCAACATAATTAATAACTCCGCCTAAAGCAAATTGATCATCAATCTGATATCTTGCACGTAAGTTCAAAACCAGTTGCGGCACGAAACTAACTAGGTAACCATTATTTGCACCATCGGTATAAACTGCCCTCTGATATCTTGCCCCAAAGCCGAGATTAAAACGCGAACTAAGTGGAGATAATGTATTTAAGTTCACACCAACTCTACGAATATCTGCATCATTAATATTATTTCCGGAATTAGGGTCATATCGGATTTCGTCACGTGAATTCGTATTAAATATATTCAAATTAATTTTCGATGACGCATAGCTAAAGTCTCCACCCGCTTCATAGGTTTTGTTTATTTGTGGACGTAATACAACTCCATTAAAGAAGGGCGCATAGGTTATAGGGTCATATCCATAATATTCATCCGTATTAGCAAAACGGTAAGATTGATTGAATTTTGCATAAATACGCTGTCCAGTTGCATAGCGATAATTAATTCCAAAATCATAGGCATTCGCAGCAAAACTGGATAAATAACTTCCATCTGGAAACCCAAACTTATCATTTGATGAATTTAAAGATACGTCTTGTATTTGACGCCGAACTCCTCCAACCAATTCAAATTGTTCATTAATATTAAAGTTATGCAAAAAATAAAGTGAACGATTCTTCAAATTGACATGCGACAAAGGTAGAGGCGTTGATGTGGGATATGAATTACCAGCATCGGATTGATTAAAGTCAAAACCAAGAACGGAGGTTCCAAAGCGCTCCCAATTTGCCTTCAATCGTGGAGTCAAATCAAATTGTCTTTTATCTTGTAAAGAAGTATTTTTGTTATATGTATCGTAGGCCAAATTATATGCATTCGCGACTGAAATACTCGAAGTATTACCGTACGCAGCCTCCATTTCAAATAAGAAATTTTGTGCAATGCTTTTAGTTATTCCGGCCCTTGCCGAACTACCGTCCTGCACAATTCCATTACCTTTTTGATAAGGGTCTATAAGATATGGGCTCCCTTTACCAACTTCTGCATTTAAAATCGCGTAGGGATAACTGGCTTGAGCATGGTATGCAGATGCTTCAATAAATACAGCATCATTTCCTCCCAAATGCTGGGTCAATCGTCCCTTAAATGAATTTGATAAAGCGTCTGAGTTTTCTCGCCAACCATTCGTTTTTGAGGTATTTGCAGAAATAAGAACACTCGTATCATTTTCTCTTTTGCGTAGTGTTGCCTCCCCTATGATTGTGCCAAAACTTCCATAGGTGATAGAGGCTAGACTGCTTTGTTTAGTGGATTCTTTCGTTATGATATTAATGACTCCGCCAGTTGCATTGTTTCCGTATTGAACACTGGCTCCCCCATTGGTGATTTCAATACGCTCTATGGCACTAACAGGTACGGAATTTAATGGGGCACTTGTTGAATCAATAGGATTAATTCTGATCCCATCCACTAATACTAGCGTATTACTAGAAGCATTTACCCCATATCCACCCAAATCCGGCGTTGCACCAATTCCTAATAAACCACCGGTTTGGTTGCTCATTGGAACATTGCCAACTTGTTGCAATATTTCCGCAAGATTCGTTGATGAGGATTGCTGAATTTGCTCTTTGGTAATTACTTGAATATTGGCAGGAATGCGCTCAATATTTTCTTCAAAGCGAGATCCTGACACCACAATCGTTTCTAGTTTGGATTGCGCTTTTACGTGATGTGATGTGAAAAAAGCGGTACCGAGGATAAAAATACAGGCGAGTTGAATCATTTGCTGCTGATATGGCAATTTTTTGTGATATTTCATGTGTAATTCCAAATAAATGCATTCTCTGGCCCGTTCCCCGACAGGCACTGGAATTTAATTACCTTGTCACTAACCCCGTAACAATGCAACGCTTGTAGGCCGGTATCCGGGCTGACATTCACTCAAGCCGCCTTCCCAGCAAAAAAGCCAGTGGCAAAATGGTCGAGTCGCTAAAACCTCTTAGCAGAATGCTTACCGTTGCGGGGGCAGCTCAGGTGGTTCTTGTTTTTTATGCAAAAATTCCTGATTCCCGTTTAACTACGACTTTAGAATCAAATCGTGAGCACCTTACATCACGAATTATATACAATATAGATATGAATCAAATAAATAATGATTTTGAGCTAGTTAACCCACCTTCTCTTTTAGAGAGATTGGATGCCCTTACGATAAAATTAGAATCAGTACAACAGAAAATTAATCTCTTGGTTCAAGAAAAAACATTTATGGAAAATAAGATTTCCGATGCACAGGGAAGAATCCAAAAGATCTTGAACAAGCTTCCTCAGGCAAACGATACCCGCCAACTTACTTTGCTAGATAACGCGTCTGAGACCCCTCATGAGTGATACAAAGTCCATTCGGGTAGATGTTGAACTTGCAGGTCAAAAAATGGCCTTTATGACTTCTTTTGAAAATGAAGACAAGCTCAAAATTGCCGCGAGAGCCGTAAATGACCAAATTGCCCAAATTACTTCAGGTCCGAATAAAAGTATCGAACGTGCTGCTTTGATGACCGCGGTGAGTTATGCGGCTCAAATTCAGGATTTGAAAGAACAAGTAAAAGTGAGTAATGAGCCTGGAATTTCTGGTGCTGTCATTACAGAACTGAGTAATAAATTAGACGCAATTGAAAAGCAAGTCGATATTGCGTTAGACTGTCTATCCCTGCCTGGTTCGCCAAGGTCAATAGTTCCTTGAACCGATGCTAACGCATAAGGCGCTAAATATCTATAGTGGGCGAGCGCACCTTGTTTTTATAGGGTATGACTTCTGGTCATATTCTCCCTGGAAATACTGATGTGCCCAAAGCTATTGTGTCGCGCCACCTTGAACTCTCTGGGTTCAGGATGACGACCTAGCGGCCATGGCGGGGACCCCTTTTCTTGAAAGTTAATTTTTGAGCTTTTTGCAAATCGCTTTACTGCTGTGTTTAGGCTCCGTTACCGGTCTAGTTGCTGGCCTTCTAGGTATTGGCGGGGGAATGATCATGGTGCCATTTTTGACCATCCTCTTTACGTCATTCGATTTTCCTGCTGAGCATGTGCTTCACATGGCGATTGCAACTTCCATGACTACGATTTTATTTACGTCAATCTCTTCTGTGCGCGCGCAACAAAAAAAGAAAATGATCCGCTGGGATATTGTTATCGCTCTGGCCCCTGGTATTATTTTCGGCGGAATTATCGGCGGCGGAAAAATTTTCGCCCTACTTAAAGGCCCATGGTTAACCGTGTTTTTTGCGAGCTTCCAATATTTTTCTGCGTATCAAATGCTTGTCAATAAAAAACCGAAAGCCAGTCGAACACTTCCAGGAAAAGTAGGTCTTTTTGGCACTGGTAGCTTGATTGGATCAGTCTCTAGTCTCGTTGGGGCTGGTGGCGCTTTTATCTCTGTGCCTTTTATGTCTTGGTGCAATGTACCCATCCATAATGCCCTTGCAACTTCTTCGGCTTTAGGCTTCCCAATTGCGCTGGCAAGTGCTATTGGTTATATGATCAGTGGTTTAGATGTGGAACATCTTCCCAAACATTCTTTGGGATATATTTATTTACCAGCGCTGTTGTGTATTTCTGTGATGAGCATGATGACCGCATCCATTGGCGTTCGAATCGCTCATCAACTCAATACAACGCAATTGCGCAGAATGTTCGCCGTGGTTCTCATTTGCATTGCTACTTATATGCTCTGCAAAAACGTTTTCCACATTATTTAATTTGCTTAAATAATTCCTGTTGATTGCAATTGCGCAATTTCTGCTTCGGATTTGTGAAGCACTTTTTCCAATATCTCTTGTGTATGTTGACCAAGCGCGGGTGGTGGCGTCTCATACGAAACCGGTGTTGCCGAAAACTTCATTGGACTGCCAACTAAGGTGACTTTTCCAGCTGTTGCATGAGCTAATTCAATTTGCATTCCTCTAGCAAGTACTTGAGGCTCCTCAAACACTTCAGCAATCGTATTAATTGGTCCATTTGCAACTCCAGCGTCGTCTAATAAACGAACCCACTCCTTCGTTGACTTCTTATTAAAGATAGCCGCTAAGAGTTGTGTAATCTCTGCTCGATGACTAACGCGCTGACCATTGGTCGAGAATTTTGGATCTTGCGCTAAATGTTGGCATTGTGCTACTTCACAAAATTTATTGAATAGGTTGTCATTGCCACATGCCAAAATAATCGCCCCATCTGCGGTCTTAAAAGATTGATAAGGGACGATATTGGGGTGAGCGTTGCCAATCATCTCAGGGGATTTCCCGGTAGAAAAATAATTCATCGCTTGATTCGAAAGCAGGGCTACACAAGAGTCTAATAAAGCAACATCAATCCATTGCCCTTGACCACTTACTGCACGGTGTGCAATCGCCGCACAGATCGCTACTGTTGCATACATGCCAGTGGTCATATCAATAATTGGCACGCCTACACGTTGAGGCCCCCCACCAGGCAAGTCGTTACTCTCGCCAGTTATGCTCATGAGTCCGCCCATCCCTTGCGCCATGAAATCATAGCCAGGTCGATCTTTATAGGGGCCGGTTTGTCCAAAGCCAGTCACCGAACAATAAATAATGCCTGGGTTAATTGCTTTAATATCCTCATATCCAAGGCCGTAGCGAGCCAAATCACCCACTTTATAGTTTTCTACAATCACATCGACTTCTTTTGCTAACTCTTTGACGAGTTGCTGTCCCTGCGGACTTGAGATATTAATCGTAATCGATTTTTTCCCGCGATTAGCCGCACAGTAATAAGCAGACTCTTTTGTCACATTACCTTGCTCATCATTTAAAAAAGGAGGGGCAAATGCTCTTGAGTCATCCCCTTTTTCAGGTCGCTCAACCTTAATCACTTGCGCCCCTAGGTCGGCAAGATTTTGTGCGGCCCAAGGACCTGCTAAAACTCTCGATAAATCGAGTACCTTAATATGCGATAGGGGACCTGACATAATTTCCTCTTAAATATTTGAATAATGAATCTGATGGGACTCTCTAAAAGCGAGGTCTTTAATCGCTGGAACAGCGTCTCATAAGGAGTGTGTTCCAGCAATATCTGAATTAATCTAATTTCGCTCCAGACGCTTTCACAACAACAGCCCAACGTTTGATATCTGCTGAAACAAATTTACCAAAGGTATCACCAACCATATTCGGAGTTTCAGAACCGTTATTCATCCAAATCTCCATTAACTCTGGGGAGTTCATCGCTTTAGTAACTTCTGCTTCCATTTTTTCTACGATATCTTGTGGTGTACCTTTTGGCGCCCATAATCCATACCAAGTACTAACAACATATCCAGGTACTCCAGCCTCTTTAGCGGTCGGCACATTCGGGAAAGCTGGTACACGCTTATCAGCGGCAACTGCCAAAGCTTTAATTTTTCCACTTTTAATATGCTGTGATGATGATCCTAGCCCGTCAAACATAATATCCACTTGACCTGCAATTAAATCAGCTAATGCTGGACCTGCGCCTCGATAAGGAATGTGAGTGATAAAAGTTTTTGTTTGCATCTTAAATAGCTCACCAGCTAAATGGTGTGAACTTCCGTTACCGGCACTTCCGTAGTTATATTTACCAGGATTTTGCTTGAGTAAATCAATCATTCCTTTTAAATCATTTGCTTGCACTTTTGGATTAATAACAATCACTTGCGGTGGAGAAGCAACTAACATCATCGGAATAAAACTTTTTTCAATGTCATAGTCGAGTTTTGGATAAACGGAGGGTGCAATTGCATGGTGCGCTGCCCCCATAAAAAATGTATATCCATCGGGTGCCGCTTTAGCAGCAATACTTGCACCTAATGTGCCGCCTGCACCACCACGGTTATCAATAATGATTTGTTTACCGAGATTTTTGGTTAACTGCGCTGATAAGGGTCTTGCAAAGGCATCAGTTCCACCACCAGCAGGAAACGGGACAATAATCGTAATAGGCTTTGATGGCCAATTATCTGCCATTGCTGTCATAACAAAACAACCCAGTAATGTGTATATCAGTTGCTGAAAAACGCTTTTTGTTTTTTGATGAATTTTCAAAATCATCTCCTTTTTATACTTTTATAGAATTTTAGCTACCAATCTCGAGTAAATGACCTCGCCATTCACAAAACGTTCATGATTATCCTCTATTTTGTCTAAATCATACAAGTAATTTACCATCAAGCTGGCGGATTGACGTAATCCCTTTTTCGACAAATCCCCTCCCCAATTAATGCGATATAACTGGGCTCCATTGCCGAGATGGAATTTGGCTACTGGATTGCCGCCTTTTCTGACAGAAAATTTCGCTAAATAAATACCGCACAATCCAATCAAAGCATTTTTTTCTTCTTCAGAGGTGGTATCTGGATGCCAGCCATTCGATAATCGTTCTGGCCAAGACTGTTTCTTTAAGTTGATCACGTCAAGATACTTAGCCACTTTTTCAATAACACCTTTTTCAGTAAAGGATTCTCCTAATTGCGCCCCACCAATCACCCAATCCATAAAACCTGGAATTGGAGATAAAGTGACAAATGTTTTTAACGAGGGAAACTCATTTTTTAAATATGTCGCGACGCGCTTAATTAAAAAATTACCGAGTGATACTCCTTTGAGACCAGGTTCACAGTTACTAATGGAGTAAAAGATAGCCGCCTTAAACTGTGAAGCATCTACCGTATCAGATTTCTTATTAACGAGTGGACCAATGGCCGCAGATATTTCAGGTACAAGCGCTACTTCAACAAAAATTAATGGCTCATCTGGTAACTGCGGATGAAAAAAAGCAAAACAACGACGGTCTGGTTGTAGTCTTCTGCGCAAATCATCCCAACCATCAATTTCATGCACAGCCTCATGCTGAATAATCTTTTCTAAAATATGTGCAGGTGATCTCCAATCAACTCTGTGCATTTTTAAAAATCCAGGATTAAACCAAGAAACAAATAAATGATGCAAGTCATAGTCAAGAGGCTTTAAGTCAGGCTGCTTATCTAAAATTTTGATTAAATGACGTCGCATCGCAACAATCTCTTTAGTCCCACCATCTACGCGATTAATGCGTCGCAATAATTCTTGTCGCGGAGGATCAGTCACTTTCGTTAACTGCATCAAGTTCTTCCCCGATGGATCGTGCGCATAGTCTTGTGCGACCTTTAAAACAGTATTTGGATCCGGGTTAAATTTCGTTGCTAACGCATGATAGAAACTCACTTTTTGTTCTTCATTGAGTAAGCGATACTGACTTAAAATATCATTGGCCATGCTTGTCGAGTTAGCTTCACCGCGTTCAGTTAGGATTTTTTTCGCTGCATTAATGGCTCTAGAGAGAGATCTTACTTGAGATATTTTTTGCAATAGGGTCATACCAAACTTTCGTGGTGAGGAAGTAAAAAATGAAAACTACACAAGTCGCAGATATATAGTAATATAAATCAATGATTTGTGGGCATTCCTCTTGGCTTAAAGATGAAATAAGCCCCTAAAAGTATCATTGGCAAAGATAACCACTGCCCCATAGAAAAACCAAGCGATAAAGTTCCTAAGAATCGATCTGGTTCTCGGGTAAATTCAGCAAGGAAACGAAAAATTCCATACCCCAACATAAATACGCCAGATGTTTGTGCCATTTTGCGAGGTTGTCTTGCGTAAAACCAAAGTAGAAGACCTAAAAGCACGCCCTCCCCTACGAATTCATATAACTGTGATGGGTGTCTTAATAGCTGATCCCCAGCTTGCGGAAAGATCATGGCCCAAGGCACATCCGTTGCCCTGCCCCATAACTCTCCGTTAATGAAATTCCCCATTCTGCCAAATGCCAAACCAAAGGGCACTAGAGGTGCAATCATGTCTGCAACATGAAAAAAAGGTATCTGCCGTTTTTTTGCAAACCAAGCAATCGCCGCAATCACACCAAGGAAGCCGCCATGAAAGGCCATACCACCTTGCCACACTTTTAATATATCCAGTGGATGACTCAGGTAATGTCCTGGTAAATAAAACAAACAATAGCCTAGACGCCCACCTAAAATCACCCCTAATACGGCATAAAACAATAAATCCTCAAGATCTTCTTTAACAAATCCCTGGCTTTTGATCTGGGGCTGCGCAACCCTTAAACGCCCCAAGAGTAAATATTGCAAAAACCCCAAGAGATACATCAAGCCATACCAATGCACGGCTATCGGCCCAATCTGAAGCGCCACTGGATCAAACTGTGGGTGAATCATCGCGCCCCTTTTTGATCATGGTTAAAGAGTTCAAGTCCCATCGTGCGATACCGTTTGTAACGTTCCCGACCTGCAAGAACGTCCTCTTCTTCCATTGAGACTACTTCGATGACTCGCTCAAACCGATTGGTAATTTTCTCAATATCAGCTAAAATTTCTTGTCCTAAATGGATAAATACGTCTTGATGTGGAATTTGCTCAAATTGTGATTCATCAAAGGCGGTCGCAAGCACAATCGGTGTAAAGGAGGCAGCGTCATCATCGATATAACAATGCGGTAAAAAATCCTCAGTACTAAAGCTCCACAGTAGTTCATTGAGGGTCTCAAGATCTGACTGGGCTCCAACCACGACTATTTTTTTTAAGGCTTGCGCCTCTGTGGCAAGCGAGAATATTTTTCTTGCTAATCGACAGGTATAGCGATACTTATCACCCACCTGACTATGAAAATCAACTCGCGCCACGCTATTATTTCGCCTTCAGTAAATATTCTGTCAACAAAGATACTGGTCGACCAGTCGCTCCTTTTGCAGCTCCGCTTTTCCATGCAGTCCCAGCAATATCCAAATGTGCCCATGGGTAGGCGTGCGTAAATCTGGATAAGTAACATGCTGCTGTCACACTCCCGGCAGGACGACCACCAATGTTTGCCATATCTGCAAAATTAGATTTAAGTTGCTCTTGATAAGCATCGTCTAAGGGCATATGCCAAACCGTATCAAGAGAAATTTTTCCTGCTTCTAATAGATCGTCGATTAACTGATCATTTTTACTAAATAGTCCTGAGTGAACATGCCCAAGAGCAATAATACAAGCGCCTGTGAGTGTTGCAATATCGATCACAGCCTTAGGCTTAAAACGCTCGACATAGGTCAACGCATCGCATAAAATCAGTCTGCCTTCTGCATCGGTATTGAGTATTTCTACTGTCTGACCAGACATCGTCACCACAATATCTCCAGGCCGGGTCGCTTTACCTGATGGCATATTTTCACAAGTTGGAATAACGCCAATGACATTTTTCTTTAAACCCATTTGTGCAACTGCCTGCATTACTCCAAGAACGGACGCCGCGCCACACATGTCATACTTCATCTCATCCATTCCTTCACCAGGCTTCAAAGATATACCACCGGTATCAAATGTAATGCCTTTACCTACAATGACAATCGGCGCTTCTTTAGTGGTGCCACCTTGGTGATGCATGATAATAAATTTAGGTGGGGATTCAGAACCTTGCGTCACGGATAAAAAAGCACCCATTCCCAACTGCTCCATATCTTTTCTTTCAAGAACTTGAACTTTGAGGGCTTGCTCTTTACCAACGCGCTGCGCAGTTTTAGCTAAATAAGTTGGATTGCAAATATTAGGTGGCAAGTTACCCAAGTCTTTTGTCAAACCAATTCCTTGCGCTACAGCTACTCCAATGCGTACGATTTCTTTTAAAGATTTTTCTAATTTCGTCGTGGTTGCAAAAGTAATGGATTTAAGATTAACTGGGTTTTCTACAGGCTTGGTCTTGAACTGTGTAAATCTTGCCCCAAATCGATAACAAGCTTCCTCAGCCAAACTAATCGTTTGCCGAATACATTGGCTATAGATGTTTTCTTTTTTTGTACCTATTTCTTGGTCTAATAACCAAAGTACGGATTGCGACTGGTTAGTAATGATGACTCTGAGTGCTGCTCGAGCTGCTTTTGCATATTCTGTGAGTAATTTGTTTTCAGATGTTTTCTCTGAAAGCTGGGCGTGCTCCCCAAGCCCTACCATTAATATCCTCTGCGCCTGGATGCCTTTGCTTTTCCATGTGCTGTTTTGATGAATTAATAGCGTTTCACAGATCTTGCCTGCAAACTCTTTATTTTTAATCGCCAGGCTAATCGCGCCATCTAATAACTGATCTAGATGAGCAATGGCACTTGGAAGGGTCTGCTTACCCACATGACTCGTTTGACAAAGGGGTAAAATGACACAATCGACTGAAGACATTAATTGTGAGGCCAAACGGCCTTGACCTTCTGGAAAGACTTTCGTGATAAATTTAGTTTGCATCGCTATTCGCCATCAATTGTTATTAATAATTACATTATCCATCGAACTACAAAAATATGATTTTTGAACAATCCCTCAGGAAAGAATTATCGTACACCACTGGTGCCGTCTTTCTTGTTTTAATGACAATCATGATGACCACACTCGTGATTCGTATTCTGGGATTTGCAGCTGCGGGCTCCATTAACCCAAAGGATGTGCTTGTTCTCATTATGTTAGCTGTCATTGGTTACATTGCTATTATTTTGTCCGTTTCACTGTTTGTTGCCACTATGATGGTCCTCATCAGGTGGCATAAAGATTCTGAAATGGTGGTCTGGTATGCCAGTGGACTTAATTTACGGATGCTTTATGGTCCCGTATTACGCTTTGCAAGCCCTTGGATTATCGTCATTGCTGTTATGGCTTTATTTGTATGGCCGTGGACGAACGCAAAAACTTCAGAAATTACCCAAAAATTTAAGGGGCGCGATGAAACCGCAATGTTGATCCCCGGTCAATTTTTTGAGTCGGTCAATTCAAGTCGTGTTTTTTTTATTGAAAATATAGATGCCACCACCAATAAAATTCATAATATTTTTGTAGCCGACCAAAAGAATGAGCGTCTAACCGTCGCTATGGCTGAATCTGGAAATATTAATTTTTTAGATAATGGTATCAAGCAAATTAAAATCCAAAATGGCAAAAGATATGAAGGGCAACCAACAAAAGGGGATTTTAAAATCCTCGAGTTTGAGGGTTATACGGTCGATATAGAAAAAAAAGCGCCCAAACCGGTCACATTTAGCCCAAAAGAATCAACGAGTATTTCTCTTCTAGAAAATCCAAATCCGGTGGCTCTGGGCGAGATTCTTTGGCGTATGGGGCTGCCTCTGATGGCGCTTGGTCTTGTTCTAATTGCGGTCCCCTTAGCGTATGTCAATCCTCGTAGAGGCAATTACATCAATTTGATCTATGCAGTATTTACGTATTTAATCTACAGTAATCTTTTAAATATCGCTCAAACACTCGTTTCAGACGGTAAAGAGTCCTTTTTAAAAGCGTTTTGGCCAATCCATGTGATTGCCATTGTCGTTGCTCTCTTTTTGGTTCAACATCGCATCAATCCATCAATTAGTTGGTGGAAACGTTTGATTCCTGGTGGGTATAAGATTTAATGTTTATTCTTTTTCCTAAAATTTATGAAAAGTACATAGCTCGCCAGATCTATACGAACTTCTTTTTCATTTTATTTGCGCTCATTTCCTTATTTATCTTTTTTGATTATTTGAATGAGGTGAATAATCTGCGTGGTAATTACTCGAATTACTTAGCATTTATTCATATTTTATTAAAGTCCCCGAGTCGTTTAGTTGAACTTATTCCGATGGCAGGTCTCATTGGCGCCATTTATGTGTTTGCACAAATGGCTAGTCAATCTGAATTTACCATTTTACGAATGGCTGGTCTTAATACCTCTAAAGGTCTATGGACACTTTTTAAGGTAGGTATTCCAATCATCCTTGCTACGTTCATTCTGAGTGAGTGGGTTGGCCCTTATTGCGATACAAAGGCTGAGGAACTGCGTGCCCAAGCGTTAAATGAAGCCCTGGGAAGTAACTTAAAAACAGGTACGTGGATTAAAGATAAACTTGCCGACCCCGATCAAGTTGGCCCCAAAAAAGCTGGGATTCGTTTTGTTAATGTTGGTACGATTAAAAACCGTGGGGAAATTGCCGCCATTCGTATGTATGAGTTCGATGAGAATCGTTATCTGCAGGTGATCCGAGAAGCGCAGTCGGGTAGTTATGATGAACGTGGCTTTTGGAACCTTAAAAATGTGACCGAAACAAGGGTAATTGAACAGCCCAAAGCAAATCCCCTCGATACGCAATATCAATCGGTAAAAAATACTTTTTTAGAGCAACGGCTCCAGTCAGAGGTTACCCCGGATATCTTAGCGGTCCTATTGATTTCTCCTGAAAGAATGTCAATTCTTAATCTCAATCGATTCATTAACCA
Organism: Burkholderiaceae bacterium; assembly: GCA_947450225.1. GTDB lineage: Bacteria > Pseudomonadota > Gammaproteobacteria > Burkholderiales > Burkholderiaceae > Polynucleobacter. The sequence goes on from CANFUO010000033.1 coordinate 18,072, forward strand.
CCTAGAAGATAATAAGCAAGATAACCAAACCTATAAATTGGCGCTTTGGAAAAAATTGGTTTACCCTTTTACAATTCTCGTGATGCTATGCCTCGCCCTTCCTTTTGGCTATTTACATGCGAGATCCGGAGGTATTAGCCTAAAGGTATTCGGTGGCATTATTTTAGGCATGAGCTTTATTTTATTCAATACATTGTTCTCTCATATTGGACTTTTAGGTTCTTGGCCACCGATGTACACCGCGATTATTCCGTTAGGTGTGTATTTGATGATTGCAATTATTTCTTTAATATGGGTTTCTAGGCGATGAAGGCTGTTATCTTTTTTGGACATGGTGCACGAGATGCACGCTGGAGAGAACCTTTTGATCGCTTAGTGATGCTCTGGAGAAAGGATCATCCCGAGATTCCTGCACATCTTGCTTTTTTAGAGATGATGTCGCCTTCTCTTGCCGACTGTGTTGGTCACCTATGCCAACATGGTATCAATGAGATTAAAGTGATCCCGGTATTTTTTGGTCAAGGCGGTCATTTACGTAATGACTTTCCGAAAATAATGGCAGAGTGCCGCGCTCAGTTCCCTGATGTTTCTTTAAGCACGTCTTCTGCAGTTGGTGAGAGCGACGGGGTCTTGCACGCGATTATTGATTTCACGATGGATCAATTCGTCTAATTTGTCTTGCTGCTCTTGTGCAACCCTGCTAAATGCTTCGCCAATCATGATGATGGTCGGTGAATCTGCATGACTCCATTGATCTAAGATTAGGTTTTGCAGTTCACCTAAATACGTAAATAGCTTTCTTTCTTTTGCTGTACTAATAGCTTCAATCACAACAACAGGGGTGAGCTTTGATCGACCCTGTTCAATTAACTGACTAGCAATTTTCTCGCCATCTTTACGCCCCATGTAATAGATTAATGTGTCGGCTTGTGGTGTCTGCTGGATATCTGATGTCTCATTCGCTTTTGCCATTGTGATAAAAGCAACGCTACGAGCAACCCCTCTCAGAGTGAGTGAGCTTTGAATACTTGCTGCTGCTGCAAGCGCACTGGTAATCCCTGGAACAACTTCTAGCTCTATCCCATGCTGTAGCAATGCAGTCATTTCTTCATCAGCACGACCAAATATCATCGGGTCGCCACCTTTTAATCGAACTATATGTTGATATTTCTGAGCTGCATCGACCAATTGTTTATCAATAAACTTTTGCGCAGTTGAAAGTTTTCCGCAACGTTTGCCAACTGCAACTAACTTTGCCTGTGGGCATAACTCCAACATACTTGGATCTACTAAAGCATCATAAAATACAATTTGTGCTTGAGCTAATAATTTAGCTCCGCGCAGTGTCATTAGGTCACAGGCACCGGGTCCTGCGCCAATCAAATACACTTTACCTAGTTGTATGCTCATGATGTTTGACTCGATTGTCTTATCATGCCTGCTGCAACGGTATGATTACTCACTTCATCAATTAAGATGAATGCCCCCGTGGACACCGAGGTATCAAATGCATCTGCCACGATGTTCTTTTGCAGATGGATTTGCACTCTACCAATATCATTCATATGAATGTTCTCTTGATGCTGCTTATTGGTCACAGTACTAACGTCAAAAACGTGATCTATCGATTTAATTTTTGCAAAGACTTGATTAGTCGTTTGTCTTAATATGTATTTGCGTTGCATGGATAGTGGATCACGATTTAACCAACATATATCCGCTAATATCTGTTTTGTAATCAGTGATTTACTTTCCTTACGATCGAGCAACATATCGCCTCGTGATATATCTAAGTCTCTATCTAATTCAACAGCTACAACTTGTCCTGAATGGGCCTGCATAACTGAATTATCATCCGATTGGTTTAATAGATGATTTGCTGTATGAATATGTTTGATAACCGCTTCATAACCAGCTGGCTCAATTCGGACTTCTTGTCCAACTTTTAATACCCCTGCTTCTACCCTTCCTAAATAACCTCGATAATCTTCACTGCTACTTCCATCTTGGCGCGCAACTAATTGCACTGGAAAACGCAAATCACTGGTTTGATCACTTAACTGTGCGTCTAATTCAATTTGTTCTAAATAAGCGAGTAAGGTTGGGCCTTTGTACCAAGGCGTTCTTGAACTGGGCTCTACAACATTATCCCCAAGTAAGGCTGCCATCGGAATCATCGTCACTGGCGGTAACTTTAATACCTGCACTAGTTCTTGAATTGATTCACATACTTTTTGATAATGCGTTTGCTCAAAATTACATATATCCATCTTATTGATTGCAAATACTAGATGCTTAATCCCCAACAATTGAAGGATGGCACTATGTCTAATTGTTTGTGGCAATAATTGAATTTTTGCGCTATTTAAATCAAGTCGACTGATATCAATGAGTATCACAGCCGCATCTGCCTGTGAGGCTCCTGTAACTAGATTGCGAGTGTACTGTTCATGTCCAGGTGCATCAGCAACAATGAACTTACGCTGCGCTGTTGCAAAATATCGATACGCAACATCAATCGTAATCCCCTGCTCTCTCTCAGCTTCTAAACCATCAGTCAATAATGCCAAATCAATTGCAGCGTCGCTAGATGTTACACGTGCATACTTCGTTCTACCTAAAGCAGCTAATTGATCTGTTAGTATCGCCTTCGTATCAAATAAGAGTCGTCCAATGAGTGTGCTTTTCCCATCATCTACACTCCC
>CANFUO010000034.1 GCA_947450225.1 Burkholderiaceae bacterium
TCTCGGACGTGGCCATTGGTGTGATTTGCGGACTGGGCTCTATTGGTTACCAGCTAGCCCTTGAGGCTGTCATTGCAAAGTTAAAAAATAAGTAGTTCCCCCTCGTTATCCATTATTAATAAGGATGTCTCATGGATTTGAGAAAACTCAAAACGTTAATTGATTTAGTCGCAGAGTCTGGAATTTCTGAATTGGAAATCTCCGAAGGTGAAGAAAAAGTTCGCATTGTGAACCAACGTGCTGGTCATGGGCAACAGGTTCAACAGGTCTATATTCCACCAGCTATGCCAAATCAAATGGCTTTTGATCAAGAACTTAGTTCTTCTGTACCTGCGGTGGCTTCTCCATCAACTCTTGCGCCAGAAATTCCACAAGGCAATATGATGAAGTCCCCGATGGTTGGTACTTTTTACCGTGCCCCCAATCCGGAGTCTCCAGATTTTGTGAAAGTTGGTGATGTGGTGAAAGTTGGACAAACACTTTGCATTATTGAAGCAATGAAATTGCTCAATGAAATCGAATGTGAGTTCGATGGTGTTGTAAAACAAATCTTAGTGGATAACGGTCAAGGTGTTGAATTTGATCAACCCCTGTTCGTGATCGCCTAAAGGGGACTGCATGTTTGACAAAATTTTAATCGCCAATCGCGGCGAAATAGCCTTACGTATTCAACGTGCTTGTCGTGAACTTGGCGTTAAAAATGTGGTGGTTTACTCAACCGTTGATAAAGATGCCAAGTATGTCAAATTAGCGGATGAGGCTGTCTGTATCGGACCTGCTCCCTCTCCTCTGAGCTATCTGAATATGCCAGCGATTATTTCCGCAGCAGAGTTAACGGAAGCGCAAGCGATCCACCCTGGGTATGGATTTCTTTCTGAGAATGCTGATTTTGCCGATCGTGTAGAAAAGTCTGGCTTTGTTTTTATCGGACCGACCGCGGAATCCATCCGCTTAATGGGCGATAAGGTGTCTGCTAAGCAAGCTATGATCGCTGCTGGTGTTCCTTGTGTGCCAGGCTCGGAGGGTGCATTACCGGATAATCCGAAAGAGCTTTTAGCCATCGCAAAAAAAGTTGGCTACCCAGTCATTATTAAAGCCGCAGGCGGTGGTGGTGGTCGCGGTATGCGTGTGGTGCATATTGAGTCGCAGTTAATTAATGCTGTCAATATGACGAAAGAAGAGGCTGGTCGGGCTTTTGGTAATCCTGAAGTGTATATGGAAAAGTTTTTGACGAATCCTCGTCATATTGAAATTCAGATTCTGGCTGATACCTATAAAAACGCGGTGTGGTTAGGTGAACGGGATTGCTCGATGCAACGTCGTCACCAAAAAGTCATTGAAGAGGCGCCAGCTCCCGGTATTGATCGTCGACTCATCGCTAAAATTGGTGAGCGCTGTGCGCTTGCTTGTCGCAAAATGGGCTACCGCGGGGCGGGTACCTTTGAGTTTTTATTTGAGAACAATGAGTTTTTCTTTATTGAAATGAATACCCGCATTCAAGTTGAACACCCTGTGACTGAATTAATTACTGGTATTGATCTTGTTCAAGAACAAATCAAAATTGCTGCTGGAGGGAAATTACCTTTCCGGCAACGTGATATCGAATTTAGAGGGCATGCGATTGAATGCCGAATTAATGCTGAGGATCCGTTTAAATTTACACCAAGCCCTGGAAAAATTGCTGCTTGGCACACTCCAGGTGGGCCTGGTATTCGGGTGGACTCGCATGTTTATGCTGGATATACGATTCCTCCCAATTATGATTCAATGATCGGTAAATTAATTGCCTATGGAGCAACGCGGGAACAAGCTATCAAACGCATGCGTATTGCTCTTTCTGAGATGGTAGTTGAAGGTATTAAGACGAATATTCCTCTGCACCGGGAATTAATGATCGATCCACAATTTAATATTGGCCAGACAAGTATCCATTACCTTGAACATCGCCTTGAGGAGCAAGCCGCTTCTCGTATCACCAAATAAGTCGTCTCCCCTCATGTCCTATAAACAACTTCAATTTACCGTCGATGCCCAAACTGCTGAGGAGCTAGGTGACGCCTTAATGGAACTAGGCGCTCTATCGATTAGTGTTGAAGATGCGCAAGCAAATACGCCAGATGAGATGCCTTTATATGGCGAGCCTGGCATGATTCCTACTCAGGAAGCTTGGAATGAGTCGGTCGTGCAAGCACTTTTTGATAACGCCCTGTGGCAACAATATCCGCAACATACCGAAGCCATTCTTGCAGAATTGGCGCAAGCAGGTCTTGCGGTTGATGCGTACACAGAAGAAATCATCGAAGAACAAAATTGGGTTGAGCTAACTCAGTCGCAGTTCGAACCAATTTCCATTACAGAAAGAATGTGGGTAGTTCCTTCTTGGCATGAGCAACCTAAAGATCTTCCAGAAGGCTCTATATGCCTCGCAGTTGATCCCGGTCTTGCGTTTGGTACAGGAAGTCATCCTACAACCAAACTCTGCCTACAGTGGCTAGAAACGCTTGCTGACGATCGCGCACTTGAAGGACAACGCGTTCTTGATTATGGTTGTGGTTCAGGCATTTTAGCGATTGCTGCAAAAAAATTAGGGTGTGGCTCGACTGTCGGAATTGATATCGATCCGCAAGCAATGATTGCAGGTGCGCAAAACGCCTCCAATAATCATGTTGATGTAGCGTTTCATTTACCTGACCATGCACAAGCTTTTCCTAAGTTCGATATCGTACTTGCCAATATTTTGGCTAACCCATTACAGGTCCTCGCTCCGGCGATTGCTTCTTTTTTAGCGCCGTCTAGTGCGTTAGCTTTGTCTGGTATTTTGGAACGTCAGGCTAGTGCTGTGATCGATGCATACTCACCTTGGATCAAGCTTGAGGTTTGTGGCATCAATGATGGTTGGGTATTGCTTGCTGGTCATCGATTGTCTGTTTGATGCGTTCTCGCTTTTACAAAACGGGTATGTTGCTAGTATTGCTGTTACTAGCGATTGCTCAAGGACTTTATTTATTTGGGCAATGGGCAAAAATTCCGCGCGCTGATGTTGCCAATTGGCGCATCGAGTATGCTTCTCTCAATTTAGATGATGCCGCCTTGCATGTTTTGCAAATGCAACTACGCGCTGAATCTTCTATTCCTTTTAAGAAGTCCGCCCTTCCTCATCTGGAAGTCGTGATTACGAACACTTCTGGGGAGCCGGTGGGCTATCAAAAATTTTCGCCGCAAGAGTGGGTGGCTCCTAAGCTTCCTCTCAAAAATGACTGGCTGATCTTTGGGGTCGCTTCACAAACTGAAATTACAATATCTATGCCTTTGGAAATTCCAAGCCAAGCAAGTGGTTTTCAGGTGCATTTACTTTATTAATTAAATATCTTTATCTAAAAATACCAAAAGGAAATTATGGCTAGCTTAATCTGTGGTTCGATCGCCTACGACACCATCATGTCTTTCGAAGGACGCTTTGCTGAACAAATTTTGCCAGAGCAAATCCATATTTTGAATGTGGCTTTTTTAGTTCCGCATATGCGCCGCGAGTTCGGTGGCTGTGCCGGCAATATTGCCTACAACCTTAAATTATTACAAGGTGATCCTTACATCATGGCAACGGTCGGCGGTGATGCGGGTCCTTACTTTGATCAACTGAATAAATTTAATATTTCGACAGACTTTGTTCGTGAAATCCCTGAGGCTTTTACTGCCCAAGCCATGATTACAACGGATCGCGACAATAATCAAATTACTGCGTTTCATCCTGGTGCAATGTCTGAGTCCCATCTCAACAATGTGCTGACAGCTACGCAGGCTCTCAAGTCCACTCCAAAGGCCATTCAGTTAGGTATCGTTGCTCCAGATGGCAGAGACGGTATGTTGACCCATGCCGAGCAATTTGTTGACGCTCAAATCCCGTTCATTTTTGACCCAGGACAGGGCCTGCCTATGTTTGATAGCAACGATTTAAATAAGTTTATTGAACAAGCGACTTATATTGCTGTCAATGACTACGAAGGAGAAATGCTTTCCCATAAAACAGGTTTGCCACTCGCGCAAATAGCTAAACGTGTTAAAGCTTTAATTGTTACAAAGGGTATCCAAGGATCTGAAATCTATACGGATGGTCAGGTGATTCATATTCCAGTAGTAAGCGTTGAGAAGCCTGTCGATCCTACTGGCTGTGGTGATGCTTTTCGTGCTGGTCTTCTTTATGGTATCGAAAATCAATTAGATATGGAAACTACGGGCAGACTTGGATCTTTGATGGGCGCTATTAAAATCGCATCGCAAGGCCCTCAAAACCATGCGCCAAGTTTTGCGATGATCCAAGATCTCTACCGCAAGGCCTTTAACGCCGATTTTATCTAAAAGAAAAACCCACCGAGGATTTAACCAAGGTGGGCTGCTTACATCTGTTACAACTACAGCTGTTGCCTTTCGGAAACCGTCCAAATTAAGGACGGCTACCGGTAGGAAAAGGCCATGCAGCAGTCGGATTTAAAGCCGTTTTTGTTGATGCTTTTACTTCCGGCTTCTTAACTGCTGGTTTTACAGCGGCCTTTTTAGCTGGCTTTTTTGCTGCGGCTTTAACTACTTTTTTTTTTGCAGCAGGCTTCTTAGCAGCAGGCTTCTTCTTAGCAGCAGGCTTCTTAGCAGCAGCTTTTTTAGCAGCAGGCTTCTTAGCAGCAGGCTTCTTAGCAGCAGCTTTTTTAGCAGCAGGCTTCTTAGCAGCAGCTTTTTTAGCAGCAGGCTTCTTAGCAGCTACTTTTTTAGCAGCAGGCTTTTTAGCAGCAGCTTTTTTAGCAGCAGGCTTCTTAGCAGCTACTTTTTTAGCAGCAGGCTTCTTAGCAGCAGCTTTTTTAGCAGCAGGTTTCTTAGCTACAACTTTTTTCGCTGCAGGTTTCTTAGCAGCAGGTTTTTTGGCAGTTGCCATATCAAGCTCCTTCACGTGAGAAGTATTTCTAACTTCAGTTTAAGAAGACCCTAGCGTTCCGAACCGACTCTCTTGGTAGAAAACCGGCACAAACGCGTGAGCCATTCATGTTTCTATTTCCTTCACTGCAAAATAGTCCCATGAACTTCGTAAAAAAAGCCGTACCAATTTCTTGGAACGGCTTTCTTAATTCTGTAAGCGCAATTTCGCGCTGAGTAACTTTTGTTGAACTGTTATTAGACGCTTCTACTTTTTGAAGGGAAACTTGCCCCGTCCGATTATTCGAACTTTTAATTTTGCAAGTTAACCACCAACGTCTAATGTTCAATCTGTACATCTCCAATTTTACGGAGAGAACTTCAAGTTGCTAATCCCAACTCAACGCGCCTCCAGTTTGATACTCAATTACTCTAGTTTCGAAAAAGTTTCTTTCTTTTTTCAAATCTATCATTTCTGACATCCATGGAAAAGGATTCTCTTCATTTGGGAACAATGCGTCAAGTCCTATTTGCATACAACGACGATTACAGATGTATCTGAGGTAGCTTTTGAACATCGGTGCGTTGAGTCCAAGCACTCCACGAGGCATCGTATCTTCAGCATATTTGTACTCTAATTCGACTGCTTCTGCGAACAATATTTTTAACTCGTCTTTGAACGCAGAGGTCCATAAATGGGGGTTCTCAAGCTTTATCTGGTTAATCATATCGATACCAAAATTGCAGTGTAAAGATTCATCACGCAAGATGTATTGATACTGCTCAGCAGCACCCGTCATTTTGTTTTGACGACCCATTGCAAGGATTTGCGTAAAACCAACATAAAAGAACAATCCTTCCATAATGCACGAGAAAACGATCAAGGACTTTAATAATTTTTGATCGCTGTCTGGTGTGCCAGTTTTGAAAGATGGGTCAGTTAATGTGTCAATAAACGGCAAAAGAAACTCATCTTTCGCACGAATTGAATCTACTTCATGGTACGCATTAAAGATTTCTGCTTGATCCAAACCTAAGGATTCGACGATGTATTGATACGCATGTGTATGGATCGCTTCTTCAAAAGCCTGACGTAATAAATATTGACGACACTCTGGCGCTGTAATCTGCCGATAGGTTCCAAGCACAATATTATTAGCCGCTAATGAGTCTGCTGTTACAAAAAAACCAAGGTTTCTTTTGATAATGCGGCGTTCATCTTCAGTTAATCCATTTGGATCTTTCCACGTTGCTATATCACGGGTCATATTGACTTCTTGTGGCATCCAATGGTTTGCGCATCCCGCTAAATACTTCTCCCAAGCCCATTTGTATTTGAATGGCACTAATTGGTTAACGTCTGTCTGGCCATTAATAATTCGTTTGTCGGCCACATTCACACGACGATCTTCAGGCGCCTTAGGCGTTGCTTGTATTGGGGCAATTGCTTCATTTGGTAATGGTGTATCCATCGCCATTGGCGTGACTAAAGTAGCTACCACCTCTGGTAAAGGCGTTGGCATTACTTTAGCCGGTGCTATAGGGGTATCATCTTCCCAATTCAACATCATATTTCTCCATTAATTACTACAAATAACTATTTCTTAACTATTGGCAAGCTTCACATTCTTCAAAACCATCGTCACCTGGGCGCAAAGTACATACCGCACCTTCTGCTTGCGCTAATGCCTGGTCATGAAGTGCTGCTGCACTTGCTGCTTGTTGCTCCGCTGATTGATTCGATACGGAATTTAAGGTGTTCTTATCAACCGTAGACTTTTCTACTTGTGTCGCAGAGGTCGTACGTAAATAATAAGTTGTCTTTAAGCCACGTATCCACGCTAATTTGTAGGTTTCATCCAAAGTTTTTCCAGATGCGCCTGCCATGTAGATATTTAAGGACTGTGCTTGATCAATCCACTTCTGACGACGAGACGCAGCCTCTACAATCCATTTTGGCTCAACTTCAAACGCGGTGGCATAAATCTCACGTAAATCTTGTGGGATACGATCAATTTTTGCCAAGGAACCATCAAAGTACTTAAGGTCAGCAATCATGACTTCATCCCATAATCCACGCGCTTTTAAGTCACGTACGAGATATTCGTTTACCACGGTGAACTCACCGGATAAATTCGACTTAACATATAAATTCTGGAAAGTCGGCTCAATACAAGCTGAAACGCCAATGATGTTTGAGATCGTCGCTGTTGGTGCTATCGCTACACAGTTAGAGTTGCGCATGCCATGCTGAGCAATACTTGCCCGTAAGGATGTCCAATCCATTTTGCTCGAGTTTTCAACTTCTAAATAACCACCACGCTCCTGAGCTAACAATGCAACTGAGTCTTGCGGCAAAATACCACGATCCCATAATGAACCTTTGTAGGTACTATATGTGCCACGCTCTTTTGCAAGCTCATTCGACGCTTGGTAGGCGTAATAACAAACTGCTTCCATAGAGCTATCAGCAAACGCTACTGCTGCATCACTTGCGTATGGAATACGCAACATATGCAAACAGTCCTGGAAGCCCATGATGCCGAGTCCCACAGGGCGGTGCTTGACATTGGAGTTCTTTGCTTTTGCTACAGCGTAGTAATTGATATCAATCACGTTATCTAACATACGCATGGCAATGTTGATAGTTCTTTGCAATTTAGCATGATCGATGACTAATTGACCATTGGCATCAGTCATCATATGCGCTGTGAGGTTCACTGAACCTAAGTTACATACCGCAATTTCTTCATCATTGGTGTTCAGAGTAATCTCTGTACACAAATTAGAGGAGTGAACCACACCAATATGCTGTTGTGGACTACGAACATTACAAGGATCTTTAAATGTAATCCATGGATGGCCTGTTTCAAACAACATACCAATCATTTTGCGCCATAACTGCGCCGCAGGAATCCGCTTAAATGGCTTGATCTCGCCCGCATCTGCTTTTTTCTCGTAAGCAACGTACGCCTCTTCAAATGCACGGCCATATTTATCGTGTAAATCCGGTGTGCTTGAAGGTGAGAATAAAGTCCAGTCGCCGTTTTCCATCACGCGCTTCATAAATAAATCAGGAATCCAGTTCGCTGTATTCATATCATGGGTGCGACGACGATCATCACCTGTGTTTTTACGCAACTCTAAAAACTCTTCAATATCTAAGTGCCAGGTTTCTAAATAAGCACAAACTGCACCTTTACGCTTGCCACCTTGATTCACCGCTACAGCTGTGTCATTGACCACCTTTAAGAATGGCACAACCCCTTGAGATTTACCATTCGTACCTTTGATGTGGCTGCCTAATGCTCTTACATTCGTCCAGTCATTACCTAAGCCACCTGCGAACTTGGACAACAAAGCATTTTCTTTAAGCGCTTCATAAATGCCGTCTAAGTCATCGGCAACCGTTGTTAAATAGCAACTTGATAACTGGGAACGTAAGCTTGCTGAGTTAAATAGCGTCGGTGTGCTCGACATAAAATCAAATGTCGATAGGATTTCATAGAACTCAATCGCGCGCTCTGTTGGCTGTTTTTCATCTAAAGCAAGTCCCATCGCTACGCGCATAAAGAATGCTTGCGGCATTTCAATGCGCTGCTCATCTACGTGCAAGAAATAACGGTCAAATAATGTCTGTAGCCCTAAGTAATTGAACTGTAGATCACGCTCTGCATTCAACGCATTTCCTAAACGCTCGATATCAAATATCTGTAACAAGCGCGGGTCAAGCAACTCTTCTTTAACACCTCGACGTAAAAACTTACCAAAATACTGTGGGTAAACTTTATGCACTTCGCCTTGCGCAACTTCTATGCCCAAAATGTCACGGCGAATAACGTGCATCAAGATACGGGCTGTCACTAAGCTATATGCAGGATCTTTTTCTATCAGTGTTCTTGATGACAAAATTGCTGAATCAAAAACCTGCTCAATCGGAACGCCTTCATACAAATTTTTGATTGTTTCTGTCAAAATAGTTGTTGAGACGATATGGTTACCCAATCCTTGGCATGCTGCTTCCAAAATAGATTGGAGATTTGCCATATCGAGCGGCTTGAGTACACCTTTATCCGTCACATTAATCCCAGGATGAGGGACATCAGCTACTTTTGGGGCAACTGATTGCGCCTGCTGGCGCTCTTGATTTCTTTTATCGCGATAAAGAACATAAGCTCGAGCTACATTATGCTCACCACTTCTCATCAATGCCAACTCGACCTGGTCTTGCACATCTTCAATGTGGAAGGTTCCACCATTTGGACGACTACGTAACAGCCCACGAACTACCACTTGCGTAAGCTGCTCTACTTGTTCACGAATACGCGCTGATGCTGCGCCCTGCCCGCCATTTACTGCTAAAAATGCTTTTGTAACTGCAATCGCAATTTTGGATGGCTCAAAAGCAACCACTACACCGTTTCTGCGAATAATCTTGTAGTCCGATAACTGTACTGGACTTGCCGCTCCAACACCACCTGCTATAAAACCAGCGGATGGAGCTTGGTTGCTTGCTGGGACTTGGTTGCCGCTACTTGGGTAGGGGTTTACTCCAAGTAAGTTGCTGTGGGGATCAGCGTATGTCATAAATACTCCTAAATTTCTTAGCTCTTCAATTGGTCAATGGTGCTGCTTTTTACTTTATTTTGTTATCACTTTACTGCTGTAAAACTCCCCACGCTATAGCTCTCGCAGGCTCATATTTGGTATGTTTTAGAGCCACAATGCTACGATTTTATTTTAAGGAAGAAAACCTTCTTTTATTCATTAAAACACCATCTATTGTGTTTCGTTTAGCTCTAAGTACTAAGTGTAGGGGATTTTTTATATATTTGTCGATGTATTTTTGTTATTTTTCATCAGGAAATCCCTAATAAGTGCACACTAACTAATTATTTTGTTTTTTGTCATCATCTTGACATTTTGAAATGTGGGTGCCCACTACATCTAGTCTTCAAATTTATCTAGAAATGATCCCAAAAGGTAATTTATTCTCAGGGATTTTGCTCATTTGACTGACATATTGCCAGTCAAAACTTTTTCCAGGGTCCGTTTTTCGTCCTGGTGAAATGTCACTATGTCCTACAAAATAGTGGATTGAATTTTTCTTTTCAATTGCAGAGATCAGTTTTACTAAAGCTTGATATTGCGTTAGTTCGTATGGCAAATCGCCAGTTCCTTCTAGTTCAATGCCGATCGAAAAGTCATTGACACGTTCACGGCCAAGTAGATTTGATGCCCCGGCATGCCATGCCCGGTTAAGGGTTGACACAAATTGAATAAGCTCGCCATCGCGTTTAATCAGGAAGTGGGGTGATACTTCTAAATGGGCAATCGTCTCATAATAGGGATCGTCTTTAGGGTTTAACTGATTGGTAAAAAATGCTTCAATAGCATTTCCGCCAAACTGCCCTTCAGGCAGACTTATGTGATGTATCACAACGGTATCAACCGAAATACCCGGTGGACGCTCATCATAATTAGGGGACGGGAGATGTTTAGCGGAGCCTAGCCATCCCTGCTCATTAACTGCACTGAAATGATCTAGATTACAAAAATAACGTTTTTGGAACTCATAGGAGTCCCCTAAAGGTAAGCGAATCTGACAAAAGGAACATGTCACTATTTGCAAAACTTGGGGCTTGGGTTGGGGAGGCGCTTGAGTTGATTTCTGTCTTTTTAGTGCTGCTCTTTTGGGGTAAATATAAATTGCCCAATACACTAGCGCAAAAAATAAAATAAATTCGATGACTTTAACCATGCGATGACTTTATAGTCTTTGTAAAATAACTTCCAAGACAAAACGACTTCCCACGTAAGCTAATAGCATTACAAGAAATGATCGTAGCACCCACTTGGATGCCTCTGCTCCCCTCAGGCCTACCTTCCAATGCGCAAACAATAAGCTGCCAAACATGACCCATGAGATGACAGCAAATAAAGTTTTATGATCAAGTATGAGTACTCGACCGAACAAAGTCTGGCTGAAAAACAACCCAGAAAACACAGTAATCGTAAGTAAGCAAAAACCGATGCCCATCATATTAAACATTACCCGCTCCATGGTCACTAAGGGGGGTAGCTGGTTTAGCCATGTTGATTTTTGACCACGCGCAAATACGTTAATCCACGATATTGGTTGGTTTTGCTGTTTAGATCGTAAGCTACGATCTTGCAAGTTCATGAGTGCAGCCTGGATGGCAACTAAAAACAATGTCCCATAAGCGATATTGGCAGTAATAAAGTGCAATTTGAATCCTGGCGAATGCACTGCCTTAGTTGAAATAATCGCCCCTGAAAATACAGCTGGTAAAAAACTAAATGCCGCCGCCAGCAAAAGCATTAAAGGCAACATACCCTGTAGCGTAAAGAACCATCCTTCTATCCAATAGATAGCAATCCCCACCCACGCCATCATAGATAAGGCCTGGGCAAATCCAAAAACTAGCCCTTGTGGTGTGAATATGTCTTGATAACACGCACTGCCATGTAAGACGAGTAAAATAAACAACAGGAAGTGTATCCATAGTTTATGTTTTTTACTTGATAAGGTAATCTCACGCTGTATATCTTGTGCAGCGTGCATCTGACGATTATGAATCACCATGACGATCAATGTGAGCGCATAAGCGATACTTGGATATATTAATAACATATGCTTAGTTTAATACTCTCATGCTAGAAAATCTAACCGACCGTTTAAGTCGTGTGGTTAAAACCATTCGTGGGCAAGCACGCTTAACTGAAGAAAATACCGCAGAAATGCTCCGCGAGATTCGTCTTGCCCTTTTAGAGGCTGACGTATCTTTGCCTGTGATTAAGGAATTATTAGCCAACATTAAAGAAAAAGCCTTAGGTGAAGAAGTTGTTTCTAGCTTAACACCTGGACAGGTTTTAGTGGGAATTGTTCGTGATGAATTAGTGAACATTATGAATGGCTCTGATACCCCAGGTGCCGGCTCCCCAGGAAAGCTAAATTTAGCCACACAACCTCCAGCGGTCATTTTGATGGCCGGTTTGCAAGGGGCGGGTAAAACGACAACAGTCGCGAAGCTCGCAAAATGGTTAATCCGCACCCAAAAGAAAAAGGTGCTTACCGTCTCCTGTGACGTCTACCGCCCGGCGGCGATTGAACAATTAAAAACGGTTACCGCACAAGCTGGCGCTGATTGGTTTGAAAGTAATGCCAACCAAAAGCCTATAGATATTGCCCATGCTGCTATTGATTGGGCCAAACGTCATTATTACGACATCCTGCTTGTTGATACAGCAGGTCGCTTGGGTATTGATGAAGAAATGATGGCAGAAATCGCTGCCTTACATGCTGCTGTAAAGCCTATTGAAACCTTATTTGTGGTGGACGCCATGCTTGGCCAAGACGCCGTGAATACGGCCAAAGCTTTCCACGCAAGCTTGCCCCTAACTGGTGTGGTCCTTACAAAGCTCGATGGTGACTCTAGAGGTGGTGCTGCTCTTTCAGTGCGTCATGTGACTGGGGTTCCGCTGAAATTTGTCGGGGTATCAGAAAAAATAGACGGCCTAGATGCATTTGATGCCGAGCGTATGGCAGGTCGCATCTTAGGTATGGGCGATATTCTTGCGCTAGTTGAGGAAGCGCAAAAAAATGTCGACCACAAAGAGGCTGAAAAACTTGTCGCAAAAATCAAAAAAGGTGGCTTTGACTTATCTGATTTTAGAAGTCAAATCTCACAAATGAGAAATATGGGTGGCCTTGCTAACATGATGGATAAACTCCCTGCACACATGGCACAAGCCGCAGCAAAAACCGATGTCAATGCCGCCGAAAAAAATATCAAGCGCATGCAAGGCATTATTGATAGCATGACCCCAGCGGAAAGAGCAAAGCCTGAGTTACTTAAAGCAAGCCGAAAACGTCGTATTGCTCAAGGTGCTGGCGTACAAGTTCAAGAGGTCAATCGTATGCTTGCCCAATTTGAACAAATGCAAACGATGATGAAACAGTTTAGCGGTGGCAAAATGGCTCGTATGATGGGCCAAATGGCGGCCAAAGGCCTTGGTAAAGGCTTAGGCAAGGGCATGTTCAAGTAGTGATTGACCGAGCAGCTCGCTCAATCACTTATTCATCACTTATTTTTTAGCCGCGTCTAGTACGCTTGATAAACGTTGCAGTACTTCGCCAACTGGAACTTGAGTAGCAGCTGCATCTGTTCTGGCTTGTAATTCTACAAAGCCTTCTTTTAAACTTCGCTCACCAACGACAATACGGTAGGGTACTCCAATGAGTTCCCAATCAGCAAACATTGCTCCAGGGCGCTCGCCTCGATTGTCAATCACAACCTCAATACCGGCGGCCAAAATACTTTCGTATAAATCGTCAGCAGTCGTTTTAACGATTTCTGACTTGTCATACGATACTGGACAAATCACAACTTCAAATGGGGCGATGGATAATGGCCAGATAATCCCTTTTTCATCGTGGCATTGTTCAATGGCCGCACCCAGTAAGCGTGTGACTCCAATGCCATAGCAACCCATGACTAGGGGCTTCGATTTACCCTGCTCATCTAAAAAGTTAGCTTTCATGGCTTCAGAGTATTTGGTTCCCAACATAAATACGTGACCTACCTCGATGCCTCGACAAATCTCTAAAGCTCCTTTGCCATCGGGTGATTGATCACCTGCAATGACATTGCGAAGATCAACTGCTTGCGCACGTGGTAAATCTCTTTCCCAATTGACACCTTTAAAATGGTAGCCCGTTTCATTTGCGCCACAAACCCAATTATTCATATCAGCCACGGTTAAGTCTGCATAAACGATTACATCGTTATGAACCCCAATTGGGCCTATTGAGCCAGGGGTGCTTGTAAACGATTGAGCAATTTCTGCTTCTGTAGCCATACGGAAGTCTTGTAAGCCTGGTAATTTTTTTACTTTTACTTCATTGAGTACGTGATCACCTCGTATTAAGAGCGCATATATTTTTGCCGCCTGTGGTATTAAATTTCCTTGCTCATCCAATTGATCGGCAGCCAAAACAATTGTTTTAACCGTTTGATGAAGCGGAACGTCAATCAGCTTCGCTACGTCTTCACAGGTGGTGATGTTTGGTGTGGCAAATTTCTCAAGCGACTGTAACGGGGAGGTTTCCTTTTGCGCGACACTGAATGCTTGGGCAGCTTCAAGATTAGCTGCATAGTCAGAGTTTGGGCAATACACAATGGCATCTTCACCCGTTTCTGCAATCACATGAAATTCTTGACTACCACTACCGCCGATAGCGCCGTTGTCTGCAGCTACTGCACGGTAATTGAGGCCTAGGCGCTGAAAAATACGGTGATAGGCGTCAAACATTTTCATGTAGGAATCGCGCATACCAGCCTCATCTTTATCAAAAGAATAGGCGTCTTTCATAATAAATTCACGGCCACGCATCACACCAAATCGTGGTCTGCGTTCGTCCCGAAATTTAGCCTGAATCTGGTACAAGTTAATCGGTAATTGTTTGTAACTTTTGATTTCGTTTCGCGCAACATCTGTCACCACTTCTTCTGAAGTCGGTTGCAAAACAAAATTACGATCATGACGATCTTTTATTCGGAGTAGTTCAGGTCCCATTTTTTGCAGGCGCCCTGTCTCTTCCCATAATTCACCCGGTTGTACAAAGGGCATTAACATCTCAATCGCACCAGCGCGGGTCATTTCCTGGCGAATGATTTCTTCCACCTTACGAATGACTCGCAGCCCAATGGGCATGTAGTTATAGATGCCTGCACCGATTTTGCGGATCATGCCAGCGCGCGTCATCAGTTGATGAGATACGATTTCTGCATCTGCTGGAGCTTCTTTAAGGGTCAATATGAATGTTTGTGTGGCTTTCATGGGTTCTTTATAGATATAATCAATTCATTGATTTTAAAGGATTCAAAATTTATCATGCTCGATAAAGAGGGCTATAGACCTAATGTCGGGATAATTCTTCTAAATCAGCGTAACGAAGTATTCTGGGGCAAGCGGATTGGCCAGCATTCGTGGCAGTTCCCACAAGGTGGGATTCAACATGGTGAAAACCCCAAACAGGCAATGTTTCGTGAGCTGCAAGAAGAGGTTGGATTATTGCCCGAACATGTCCATGTGATTGGACGAACCAAAGATTGGA
Source organism: Burkholderiaceae bacterium (assembly GCA_947450225.1). Taxonomy (GTDB): domain Bacteria; phylum Pseudomonadota; class Gammaproteobacteria; order Burkholderiales; family Burkholderiaceae; genus Polynucleobacter. Next base: position 15,041 of record CANFUO010000034.1, read on the forward strand.
TACGTTATGACGTACCCGAAGAATTTTTGCGTCGTCAAACTGCTCAAAAATCTCGACGAACTAGCTATAAAGGCCAAAAGCAAATTTGGTTTTTATTACGCATGGTCGGTAGAGATACGGATATTTGTCTGCGAGCAACCGATCACCCCGAATTCGATGCTTGGCGATGGAGTGCTTACTGGATTCCACTCGACGCTGTAATTGAATTTAAACGTGATGTTTATTCCAAAGCACTTTCGGAGTTGGCTCGCTATTTAAGTCGTAAAACGTCTCTTCTGTCATTGCCCTGGGGATCCGCTTTAGATCAATATTCCCCAGCCCTCAATCAGCCTCCTCATCAAGAAAATCTTGATGCAACTCCCTAAAAGAGCCCTATGCTAAAAAAATGTAAGTTTATTTTATTATTCATCGGGGCTTTTTTATGCTTAGCGCAGTGCAATGCACAACTTCGTACTTTGGAAGACATCTTGGGAATTGATAAAAATCAAGAAAGTCGAGCCGAGAAGGTGGCGTTTCCTAAGTCTCCTCCTCAAGAAAAGGATTTATTCCAATTTTCTCCTTCCGGGAATACTAAAACACTCGAATTCTTTATTGATGAGAAAAATATCAGTTTCACGCAAGATATTGTTCACTATGTCGTTGTGATTAAAAGCAATGAAGGTGCCCAGCAAACTTTATTTGTTGGGCTTGACTGTCGTCAATTTTTAAAGCATACCTATGCACGACTTGAAAACAATGTCTGGCAAGATGTCAATGACCCAGAATGGAAGCCTGTTGGTAATTTAGGTTATAACAACTACCCGGCTTATTTGGGTCGTAAGGGCTTATGTGCTGGTGATTCGGCAAACTCTAATGTGAAAGATATCTTGCTTCGTCTCCAAGATAAGCGCAATGATTATGCGTATTAAACCAAAGCCGTCGCTACTAGTTGCGTGCCAATCATTTCGCCGTGTGCAAGTCGAAGTAATACATCGGTTTCATGTCCCGAGGCAATAATGGTGTGACAGTGTTGACGTGCAACCATCTTTGCCGCGAGTACTTTAGTTAACATTCCGCCTTTACCCAATGAACTTCCTGTCCCACCTGCAATCAATTCCAATTCTGGCTCGCCTGCTGTTGTCTCTTTGATTAATGTGGCTTCTACATTTTTTCTAGGATCATCTGTATATAAACCGTCTTGATCTGTCAGAATAATGAGTAAGTCCGCACCAATTAAATTACAAACTAACGCTGCTAATGTATCGTTATCCCCAAATTTGATTTCATCGGTGACGACCGTATCATTTTCATTAATGATGGCTACGACCCCTAATTTAAGAAGATTCTCTAAAGTAGCTTTCGCATTGTCATAACGCTCTTGATTGGCTAAATCAGCATTGGTTAGTAGCACCTGTGCAGTATGAATATTGTGTTGCTTAAAGGCTGTCTCATAGACTTGTACCAAGCCCATCTGTCCAACGGCTGCTGCTGCTTGTAAATCATGGATTTCTGCTGGGCGTTCTTTCCAACCTAAGCGTTGCATTCCTTCCGCAATTGCTCCGGAACTCACCATCAGCACTTCTTTACCAGCAGCTCGCAGTTGCGCAACTTGTACTGCCCAACGATTAATGGCCTCTTTATCCAAACCCTCACCATGGTTGGTCACTAATGTGGAACCGACCTTGATAACAATTCGCTTGGCATCTTTACATACGGAGACTGTCATGTTGATTATTTTCCTAACTGATCATCCAATTTAAATCGTACATCTGCATCATATTCTTCTTGGGCATCTACCTTCGCTTTTTGTGCGTCTAGATATGTTTGAATCGCAAAACATAATTCTTTACATCCTTCACCAGTAAGTCCAGAAATTTCATAGACCGGACCCTTCCATTTAAAACGCTTGATAAAGTCCTTCACGCGCTTAATGCGTATTGACTCATCAATCATGTCTACTTTATTCAATATTAACCAACGTGGTTTGTCATATAGCGCCTGGTCATACTTGAGTAACTCTTGCACAATGCCTTTGGCTTGCACAACAATATCAATGTCATCATCAAATGGCGCAAGGTCAACCAAATGCAAAATAATTCCTGTTCGCTGTAAATGTCTCAGAAAACGATGTCCTAATCCAGCCCCTTCTGCTGCCCCTTCAATCAATCCTGGTATGTCAGCAATCACAAAACTTTTTTCTGGCCCAACCCTGACCACCCCTAAATTAGGATGCAGGGTTGTAAATGGGTAATCAGCAATCTTCGGTCTTGCGTTAGAAACAGCTGTAATAAAAGTCGATTTTCCTGCATTGGGCAGCCCCAATAAGCCAATATCCGCTAATACTTTTAATTCAAGTTTTAATTTTCGACGCTCACCAGGTTTACCACTTGTCTTTTGTCGTGGTGCACGATTCGTACTACTTTTGAAGTGGATATTACCCCAACCACCTTCGCCGCCTTTTGCAATTAATAAGCGCTCACCATGCATCGTTAAATCTGCAATGCGCTCACCCGTATCCATATCATCAATGATGGTTCCTACAGGAAAGCGCAAAACAATATCATCGCCCGCTTTGCCGTAACAATCAGCCCCTCGACCCGCCTCACCATTTTTTGCTAAATGCGTTTTGGCATAGCGGTAATCAATAAGGGTATTAATGTTTCGATCAGCAATTGCCCATACCGATCCACCTCGCCCGCCATCACCTCCGTCGGGGCCGCCATATTCAATAAATTTTTCACGGCGCATAGACGCACTTCCAGAGCCACCATCTCCGGCAATAATTTCAATTCGTGCTTCGTCTATAAATTTCATCTTTTGGTCCAATAAAAAAGGCCTCGCAATGAGGCGAGGCCTTGATCTGAATTGTTCAGTTCAGTCAGGCTATATTACGCTTGCGGGAGAACTGAAACAACTGATTTTTTTAAAATACCTTTCACAGTGAACTCAACGTGTCCATCTACTAAAGCATACAAAGTGTGGTCTTTACCTAAACCAACGTTAGCGCCTGGGTGTACGCGTGTACCGCGTTGGCGAATAATAATTCCACCTGCGTTAATTGCCTGTCCACCATAAACTTTTACGCCTAAACGTTTTGATTCTGAATCACGGCCGTTTCTAGTTGAACCGCCGCCTTTTTTCTGTGCCATAAGAAACTCCTGTTATGCCTAAATTAAGCCAAAATGTTGTTAATCAAGATTTCTGTGAAATTCTGACGATGCCCTTGACGCTTTTGATAATGCTTACGTCTGCGCATTTTAAAAATCTTCACTTTGTCATGACGACCCTGGGCGATAACAGTGGCAGTTACGGAAGCACCTACGACCAAAGGCTCACCAAACTTGAGTGAGTCACCAGCACCAACGGCTAGTACTTGATCGATTGTGATTTCGCTACCAATGTCCGCAGGTATCTGTTCTATTTTTAATTTTTCACCAGAAGCAACTTTGTATTGCTTGCCACCAGTTTTTATGACCGCGTACATATAAAATCCTCTCGAAAGGGTTGATTCCCCGAATAAATTGGGGAGCCTCAAATTATATCCCGACTAGAGCCTACTGTCAAAGGAGCCGGGGATATTCCTAATGATTAATTCAAACAGCATTACAAAATTGACTTAAAATAAGATATTCCTTTTGATCTATTTTAGTAAGTCATTCATTTTAAACAACTATTTATAAATGAGCTCCAACGCCGATGCCGCCCAAGCTGTGGTAAGTTTGTCCAATATTTTGCATCCCATTGATGCAGATATGAAGACGCTTGATCAGGTAATCAAAAAAAGCTTGAGTTCAGACGTTGCTTTGATCAATCAAATTTCTCAGTATTTGATAGAAGCAGGCGGAAAAAGGATTCGTCCTGCCCTGCTTTTTCTGATCTCCAATTCACTTTCCAATAACAAACCCGTTTTATATCGCCATGAAATTGCTGCTGTTTTAGAGTTTATTCATACTGCCACGCTCCTGCACGATGACGTGGTGGATGAGTCTGATCTCAGACGTGGTCGTAAAACAGCTAATGCTGTATTCGGCAATGCTGCCAGTGTGTTAGTTGGCGACTTTCTGTATTCAAGAGCTTTCCAAATGATGGTGATTCCTGGTGAGCTCAGGATTATGGAAATTCTATCTAGCGCTACCAATATCATTGCTGAAGGTGAAGTTCTTCAACTCCTCAATCTCAATGACCCATTAGTGAGTGAAGATCGATATAACAAAGTTATCTTATATAAAACAGCCAAATTATTTGAAGCTTCTGCCGAACTTGGTGCCGTTCTTGCCAAGGCTAGTCCTGCTAATACTTTAGCCGCGGCAGAGTTTGGACAACATATTGGTGTGGTTTTTCAATTAATTGATGATTGGCTAGATTACGCCGCTTCTTCTGCGGTCTTGGGTAAGAATGCAGGTGATGACCTGCGTGAGGGTAAACCTACTTTGCCGTTGATCTATCTTCTCAACGAGGGATCTGAAGTACAAAAAGCAATGGCGGCTCGTGCCATTGAACAAATAGATGAGTGTGATGAAGAATTCTTTCAAGAGGTCATGCAGGCTGTAAAAACTAGTGGCGCTTTGGACTACACCATTGCCCAAGCCGAATCAAAAGCAGCGCAAGCCAAAAATTGCCTTGCTGGCTTTTCCGATAATCCCAGCACTCAAGCACTCTACCAACTTTGCGATTATTCCTTATCTCGCTCGTTTTAATTCTTTACCACTTTTTTTAATGCCATTTCAACTGCATTAGGTCGTCCCCGAGTAATCACTTGATACGACTGATCATTAATAAATAACAAACTTCCACCATCCGTTATCCGAGCCATCACTGCATACGTATGGTTAGGTATTATTTTTGTAGGGTCATAACTGATCTCAAAATGAATCGGCACTTGTCCAGA
>CANFUO010000035.1 GCA_947450225.1 Burkholderiaceae bacterium
CTTCATCAAGACTCGCGCGAATTTTTACCGTCATCGCACTGTTGTAAGGTTCCCACTTGAACTCATCATCACGCATCCACTGGACCCGAATATGCTGATTAGGCAATTCACGAGCAATCAGAGCTGCGTCTAGCGCTACATCATCAGCACCACTTTGGCCGTACATACCAGAGCCTTCTCTATGGACACAGACCACCTTATCCTCTGGCACTTGAAGGGCTTTGACAATATCACGTTGCAGAGGATACATGCCTTGAGCATGGTTATAAATAGTTGTAACACCATCTTTTAGAATTGCAATGGCGCAAGAAGGGCCAATACTGGCGTGTGCTAAAAATGGTTTAGTAAATTCACCTGCAATAGTTTTTTTACCTTGTTTAGAAGGGTCTTTTTTAACTGCATGTTCGGTATCTAAATTAGGAGCCTCAATCATTGTTTTGTGCCACTGGGCATAGGTATTTGGCAAATCATTTGCCATTTCCCACTTGGCTTGTTTTTTAGCCTCAGCTAAAGCATTGATGGCTTGTTCTTCGCGTTGTGCCACCACCGCTAAAAAACTACCACTCTTGACGATAGCAACCACTCCTGGCATCGACTTGATTGCTGACTCATTGATACTGATTAACTGTGCTCTAGGAGCAGGTGGGCGGACCACACGGGCATGGAGCATTCCTGGAAACTTCATGTCTTGTACATAAGCTACTCCACCAGAAACTTTGGCGGGTATGTCAATCCGTTGAATCGATTGACCAATATAGCGATGGTTATTTACTGCTTTAGGCTTATAGCGACCATCTGCTTTTTGTTGCAGAAGCTCTGATGAAGTTAATTTCCAGTAATCGACAGTCTCGCCACTTTTAGCGCTGATTACGCCATCTTTAATACTTAAATCACCGACTGGAACCTTCAGTGATTGTGAAGCTTTTTCTAAAAGAGTACCCCTAGCTTGCGCACAGGCGTAACGCAGAGCCAAGCCCCCATACTCAACCGATTGGCTACCAGAGGTAACTCCTTCGTTTGGTGCAATGCCGGTTACGCAAGGCAGGATGTTGACTCGTTCAATAATCACATCCATTTCATCTGCAACGATTTGTCGAAAGGCGGTAGCAATCCCTTGCCCAAACTCAACTTTTCCGGAAAATACATCGATCTTTCCTGCTGGGTCAACGAAAAGCCAGCTATTAATATTTAGATTATTTTTGAGATCAATAGGTAAATCAGGGGCGGTATCGTTTGCAACTAATTCAGTGCCGAAAGTAAAACCGATGACTAAACCGGTACTTTGAAATAAAAATTGACGACGGGAATTTTTAAAAGGGGCGTTCATGCTAACTCCTTTGCTGCAGATTTTACTGCTTTTAGAATACGGGAATAAGTGCCACAGCGACATAGGTTGCCATTCAGAGCGCTTTTGATTTGTGCATCACTCGGATTTTTATTTTTATCCAAAAGCCCTTTAGCACTCATCATCATCCCAGCAATGCAAAAGCCACATTGGGCTGCTTGTTCTGCAATAAATGATTTGTTAAGTGCTTTAAGAACTGGATCATTCTGATAGTCCTCTAAGGTGGTAACGTTCCCTTTGATGGCGCTAATAGGAGTAATACAGGAACGAATCGCACTGCCATTTATTATCACAGTACAAGCGCCACATTGACCCGCGCCACAACCATATTTGGCTGAATTGACGTCGCAGTCGTTGCGCAGTGCATACAAGAGTGGGGTTTGTGGGGGTGTGTCAACGCTATGTGTTTTACCATTGACCTGGATTTGGATGGCCATTTTCGCTCCTGTTTATGCTATTTATATCTAATAATATAACCGAAATTAAGGGAATAAACCTCAGGTTCTTCCCTTATTTCGTAAATGACGTTATTTAGACTTTGGTAATATTGTTGCGGGCAACAATATCGCCCCAATAGACATATTCTTTTTGAAGATATTGATTAGCATCATCGACGCTTGAACTCGTCCGTGGTATACATCCTAGAGAAGTTAACTTTTGGTCCACTTCGGGATTAGACATGACTTTCATGAGGGCCGCATAACTGGAGCTAATTTCAGATTTGGGTGTGCCCTGAGGATAAATATACATAATCCAAGTTGCCGCAGTAAAGTCTTTGTAGCCCTGTTCGATAAAGGTAGGGGTATCTTTATAGACACCACCTAGACGTTTCGAACTACCAACTGCAATCACACGTAATTTACCGGATTCGATATGGGGTCTGACTGCAGATGCTGTTTCAAGAGCCATCGTCAAATTACCTGCAATCACATCGGTTAAGCCTGCCACACTGCCGCTGTAGGGGACATGCAAGGATTGAATACCCGCTCTGCGTTTAAATTCTTCAAGAGCGAGGTGAGAGACTGTGCCAATCCCAGAAGACGAGTTACTGAGTTGGGTTGGATTTGCTTTGGCATAATCCACCAAATCTTTTAAATTTTTAATTGGTAAATTCGGGTTAACTGCTAAAACAAAAGGTAAATCACCTACTAGGCCAACCGCACTGAAGTCTTTTTGCGAATCGTAATTGACACTCTTATAAATATGAGGGTTGGTGGCAATGGCGGACATATGGGCTAGCATCATGACACCACCATTATTACTTGAGTGCGCTAATTGACCTAAGGCAATACTGCCACCTTGGCCAGGACGATTTTCAATAATGTAATTATCTGCAGTAATAGCTTGTAATTTTTCAGCTAAAAAGCGCGCCACTTGATCCGTTGCTTGCCCAGCTGGAAAGCCAACAATAACTTTTACCACTTTCCCGGAGCCACTTTGAGCGAAAAGATGGGGAGCAGTTGCAAGCGCGCCAACCCCAATCAAGAGTTGACGACGAATTGAATTAAATGGTGAGCTTTGCATAAAAAATCACTTCAACAGGAGTTGGGCAATAATCACAATTGCAGCCCCAACACCAGCAGCAATAATTAACCATGATGCCGGTACTTGTTGACTTGAGTTACCGGTAGTTGGTGTTGATGAAGTAGCATTTGAATACGCAGCAGAGCTTGCTACAAGGACGGGAGCTACGGAGGTGCTAGCTGAACTTGTTGGTGTGGTTTGTTGTGCAGCTGGAGATGCTGGAGCAGTATTTCCACCGAGTTCACTATTAAATGCCTTGAAAAAATCATCGGACATTTTTTTGGCAACGCTATCAATCAAACGAGAACCAATTTGTGCCAACTTCCCGCCCACATGCGCTTGCGCCGAATAGGTCAGTTCAGTACCATTTTCTAATTGTTTGAGAGTAACGGACGAAGTCCCTTTACCGAACCCAACAGCACCACCTTGACCTTCGAACACTAAAACGCAAGACGCAGGAGGATTTGCTTCTGTTACTTGTAATGTGCCATTAAATTTGGCTTTGAGGGGCCCGATGGCAGCAGTAATCACCACTTTAAAAAGATCGGGACTGACGCGCTCGACAGATTCGCAGCCAGGCAAGCATTTTTTTAGTACATCAGGACTATTGAGGGCATCCCAAACAGCTTGTTGGCTTGCGGGGATGATTTGTGAGCCTAAGATTTCCATATTGATTCTTCTCCAGTAGATATTTTATTTTAGTGTGCTTTTTTCTTCATTGCTGCGGAAGTATTGACCATTGAATGTAAGCTTCTCGCATAATCAATTGCGCCAGCTTCATCCATTCTCGAAGCATGATGAGTATATTCTTTAAGACCTAAAATGGCAGGACGAGGTCTTGATAACAGTACTTCGATAAAACTTGCGACCTCTGTTGTAAAGTCCTGGGCAGGGAATACCTTGCTCGTAAAACCAAGGCGCTGTGCTTCATGCGCATCAATAAATGCTGCTGTATAGGCCATATATAAAACCGCATTACGGTTGATGCGATCATAAAGAGCGGACATTACCATAGTGGGCATCACATTATGTTCAATTTCAGGAATATTAAACTGTGCAGTATCACTCGCAAAAGAAACATCAGCAAGTGCAGTAATTGCGGCGCCAAAGCCCATGACTCGGCCCTCGACAGCAACGATCACGGGTACTTTGCAATTGCGAATGGCTTGATAGCAACCAAAAATTGAATCATACTCAGCGCGACGCTCGTAAGCCTCAGGTGAAGGAGGTGGGGCATCGGCATTGCGTTTTCTACCAGTACAAAAATCAGGGCCGATACTAGAAATTAAAACCGCATCTGAATTAAGGTGGGCACTATCAAGTGCTTTGCTGACGGCTAAAGCCATTCCATCTGTGACAGCATTATCTTCGGGACGATTAAATGTTAATCTTAATAAACGTCCATCTTGTTGAATTGTTACTTCGGTTGTCATTGTTACTCCATTCATTAAAGTCAGTTTTTTTCTTGTATGGCATTCCAAATGGCATTGGGTGTCATTGGTAAATAATCAATTGAAGCATTGATTGTAGCTAATGCATCATTAATAGCATTGGCAATTGCCGCCGGACTACCTAAATATCCTGCTTCTCCAGAGCCTTTTTGCCCGAATTCAGTGAGAGGCGATGGGGTGCAGTGGTCCACAATGGTAATTGCAGGTACCTCAGAAGAACTTGGGAGTAGGTAATCCATAAAGGTACCTGATAAAAATTGTCCCTCGGGGGAGTAGGAGAACTTTTCCATCAGAGCTGCGCCAATACCATGTGCGATACCGCCGTAGGTCATGCCATGAACCACATCAGGACTAATCATCACACCACAATCGTGTCCGCAGACATAACGATGAATGGATGCTTTACCAGTATCTGGATCAATACTCACTAGTGCGACATGGGACTCGAAAGAATGACAAGGATACATTTGAACACGCCCTTGATCATCAGGAAGTTGGCCACCTGTTGGTACTTCCCAAACAAATTTTTCTTGTAAGCCAGGCTCCATATCTTTAGGTAATAAGTGAAACTTACGATGTGCAATAGCGACGAGTTCAGACCAGCTGATGGCTTTCTCAGGATGATTGGCAACATGCACCTGTGAGCCAGTAAAGATCAAATCTTGATCTGGGGCTTGCAGCTGAGCTGCAGCGATGGTGATTAATTTTGCGCGAAGTTTTTTAGCAGCCCCAGCAGCAGCGCCGCCAAGCATAATTGCCATGCGGCTACCGACAGGACTATTAGAGGGGAGGGCATTTAACGAGTCAGCATGCAGAACACGAATCGAGTCGGGTTCTTGTAACAAGATTTCACCAACAACGGTTGATACCATGGTTTCGTGAGCCTGACCTGATGTAGAAGTCGCCATGAGGGCGGTGACTTGACCACCAAGATCAATCTTGACTACACAGGACTCCATCCAAGTTGTTGTTTCATTCTTGGGATTAAATAGAGGTTCAAAAGATGAGTTTCCACCTGAGGGCTCTAAGCAGGTAGATATACCAATTCCGGCAAGCTTTCCATTTGCGCGCATCGCATCGCGTTGCTTCATTAATTCTTCTAAGTTGGCTTCACGTAACGCTTTATCAAGAACCGTTGCATAGTCTCCAGAATCGTAATGGGTTCCGCTTGGTATTAGGTAAGGAAACTCATCTTTATTAATTAAATTTCTTTTACGAATCGCAATTGAATCCATACCTAAAAAACGCGCCACTTTATCGATACCTGACTCTAGCGCGTAATTTGTCGGAGCTTGACCAAAACCTCGCACAGCTTCCTGGGGTGTTTTGTTAGTAAGAACGGCTTGTGCTAAATAGGCAACACTTTTAATCCTATAAGGGCCAGAGATTGCGCCGACAGGTTTGCCCAGTTGCAAGGGAGATCTACCTGCGTAGGCGCCGATATCTTCAAGTGCGCGCATCTTCATACAGGTAATTTCACCATCTTTTTGAAACCCAAGACTAACTTCAAACAACCGGTCTGGACCTTGCATATCACCACCACGCATATTTTCGAGACGATCTTCGATAAAGCGGATAGGTTTACCAAGTTTTTTGGCAAGATAACCCAGCAAAATCGCATGTTTAAGGCCACGTTTAACACCATAACTACCGCCGACATCTACGTCGTAATGAACACGAACAGCATTCGAAGATAGCTTAAGAGCATTCGCAATTTGTTCTGGGTACTTTGGCATTTGAACTGAAGCCCAAATATCTAAAATACCCGTGGCATCTGACCAATCACAGGTCAGTGCAAAAGTTTCAATGGGGACTGTGGAGCTTCGTGCCCACTTCACGCGATAGCTTAGTTGATGATCGCACTTAGCAAAATCTTCATCGACAGGACCCCATACAAACTGACGATTAAAAATCAGATTAGTACCAGCCTTTTCATGGACATGATGAGATGCATCGGAAATTGCAATCTCAGGGTCTAACACAAAAGGCAACTCTTTATAAGTCACTTGAATAAGTTCAGCAGCATCTTCAGCGATGGCACGCGACTTAGCTACTACCACACATACCCATTCTCCAGAATAGCGAGTAACTTCATCGGCCAAAGGAAAACGACGTACCTCAGGAGCGTCCACGCCAGGTAAAACAGGTAAGACAGCGGCATTAATTTCTGCACCGGTGACCACAGATACAACCCCGGGAAGTGCAAGAGCGGCACTTGTGTCAATTGCCAGAATTTTGGCGCTTGCGTAAGGGCTTGCGACAATTGCGACATGCAAAGTCCCTGGCTTAAGAACATCGCCAGCATAATTCCCTTTGCCGACAACAAAACGGCGATGCTCAACAGCGCGACGATGTTTACCAATATAAGTAAATTGTGAGGGAGTTGTTGGTAAATTACTCATCAGAACTCCTGAGTGGCATGAACAACAGCATCAACAATTTGTTGATATCCAGTACAACGACACAGATTACCGCTAATGGCGTGCCGAATCTCTGCTTCGCTAGGGTGCGGATTTTTATCAATGAGTGCTTGACAAGTAATTAACATGCCTGGCGTGCAAAAACCGCATTGCAAACCATGTTTTTCACAAAAGGCATCTTGTATTTTAGATAATTGCCCGCGCTCTGGTGCAAGTCCTTCAACAGTAGTCACTGTATGTTCGTGTGCTTGAACTGCAAACATACAGCAAGAACGAACCGGGTCGCCATTTAAAAGCACTGTACAGGCACCACAAATTCCATGTTCACAACCCACATGAGTCCCAGTTAAGCGCAACTCATCCCGTAAAAAATCAACTAAGCTAGTTCTGGGTTCTACACTGGAACTGATTGCTTGACCATTGACGGTGAGTTCGATAGAGATATTTTTCATCTGTCTTCTTTCAATCTAACGAAGTGAAGGGTGGATGGCTGCTTTAGCCATTGATAAAGATTGTTGCAAGGTTCTACTCAGTAATGTCTTCGCAAGATTGCGGCGATAGGGTGCACTTGCGTGAAGATCGCTAGCAGGATCAGTCGATTGGATCGCTTGCTCACATAAATCGTTGATAACATCTATAGAAAGTTGCTTACCAATTACTGTTGAAGAAAGATCCTCAAAACTATAAGGTGTACCACCCATTCCGCCGACGCCAAAGCACAGACGGAGTACTTTTTCATCATGGTCAATTTGTAATTGAGTGACTGCAGAGGCCATAGCAAAATCACCTTGTCGAATAGATGTTTCTTCAAAAGCGTAACCAATACCAGGGCCACTCCAGATAGGCCAATCGGTGTGACTGAGGCACTCTTGAGCCTCCAAAGTTGTCCACATTGGGCCCAAAAAGAAATCTTTCGCCGTATATTGACGCTGACCACCCACAAGACTATCGCTGTGGAGGGTTGCTTGTAAAACACAAGCTAACAAGGGTAACTCTGCAGAAGGGTCGGCATGAGCGAGGCTCCCGCCCACAGTTCCTCGGTGCCGAGTTTGATGATGACCAATCCAAGGAAGAACTATTTCTAAAAGCGGCACCTGACTGGCAAAAGGATTATTTTCTAAAGAACATTGCTTAACTGCCGCGCCGATAGAGATGACATCATCTACATGTTTAATCGTTTGTAGCTCTTGAATACGGGCAATATCGACCAAGTGGCTTGGTTTTGCAAGGCGCATCGCCATCATCGGGACTAAGCTTTGCCCCCCGGCAATAATTTTTACATCATGACCATATTCATGGAGCAATTCTTTCGCATGCACCAGGTCTTGGGCAAGATGGTAGTCAAATGGAGCAGCTTTCATATCGAAATATCCAAGTTTTGGTTAAGTATTCTTTTCATATCATAAAAACATCTATATTATTCCTGATATGTTGATAAAAAAACTCACAACATATAAATTTAAAATCTAACAATATTCAAGTAAAAATGAGAAAACTACCCCCTTTAAACGCAGTCAGGGCATTTGAAGCAGCTGCTAGGCATGTGAGTTTTACTAAAGCTGCCCAAGAATTACAAGTCACCCACGGAGCAATTAGTAAACAAGTAGCCATTTTAGAAGAATGGTTAGGCCTTGATTTATTTAATCGCAGTAAATCCCAGGTTATTTTGACGCCATCTGGCAAAGAGTTCTTATCTTCTTTAACACCAGCTTTAGATCGCATTGCAGTCAGTGCTTCTCAATTAGTAGATAAGTCAATTGCCAACACTTTTCAGATTAGCGCTCCGCCAACTTTTACGCTACGGTGGTTAATACCTAGAATATCCACTTTTCAGAAAAAAATTGAACAGATTGACATCAAACTGACGACATCTATTGCCCCTGTTGACTTTACCATCGGAGAGTATGATGTCGCGATTAGAGGCTCAACTGCGGCTTTACTTAACAATGTCTCAATTCCTTTTATGACAGAGACCATTGTCCCGGTATGTCATCCTGACTTATTGGAAAAGGGGCAATTGCAACATCTAAACGACATTAGTAAACAGACTTTAATTAACTACGACACAGAGCCATTAGCATGGAAAGATTGGTTACATGATGCTTACGCATCCCACATTAAGCCAGCGAACCAATTACAGTTTGAACAGATGTATTTTGCATTGCAGGCAGCAGCAGAGGGCTTGGGAATCGTTTTAGTCCCTTTATTTTTAGTTGCCGATGAGATTATTGAGGGTAAATTAATACTCCCTTTTGGGCTATTAGCTGCAAGGACGAGGAAATATTACCTCAACGCCCCATTAACTATCCCGCAAAACCCAGTGATCGAAAAATTCACACAATGGTTAGCGCAAGAGGGCAAAGATACCGAAAGGGCTATTGAAACTTTGTGTAGAAATATGAATTTTTGAAGTATGAGTTATTTTCTGCATGAAGGTGATATGATTTTTTTAAATTTCAATTAAAGTGACAAAAACTATGACATCCCCCACTGGATACAATGACCTACAGCAACATATAGAAGAACTAAGGGCGAAAGGTCTTTTACAAGAAATTGACCAGCCGATTGACAAAGACTCAGAAATGCATCCATTAGTGCGATGGCAGTTTGTGGGTGGAATGCATGAGAGTGAGCGTAAAGCCTTTTTATTTACAAATATTGTCAATGCTAAGGGGCGGAAATATGACATACCGGTACTCGTTGGTGGTTTAGCCGCGAATCGAGAAATTTATAGCGTGGGAATGGGATGTGCCGTTGAGGATATTCAGGCGAAGTGGGATAAGGCAATCAACCATCCAATACCCCCTGTTTTGGTCAGTAATCCCGTTTGTCAGGAAGTGATCATAGAAGGTGCTGCATTGCAAGGAGAAGGTAACGGCTTAGATATGTTATCGATACCAATATCAACGCCTGGGTTTGACAGTGCACCAACCTTAACGGCAACGAATGTGGTGACTAAAGATGTCAACACAGGCGTCCAAAACATGGGTACCTATCGCTGTCAGTTAAAAGCACCAGATCGACTAGTCGTGCGCATGGCGACACGCGTGGGCGGCGCTGGCGGGTATTTGCATTATTTGGCTTGGAAAAAAGCAGGACATAAAACGATGCCCTGTGCAGTGGTGTTGGGATGTCCTCCTTATGTTGCATTCATGGGCCCACAAAAACTGCCTATTGGTGTCGATGAATTTGATGTGGCGGGTGGCTTAGCTGGTGCGCCAATTGAAATTAGTAAAGCGTACTCAGTCGACCTGCATGTTCCAGCACAATCAGAAATCGTGATTGAAGGATTGATTGATTTAGAGTGGTTAGAGCCAGAAGCGCCATTCGGCGAATCTCATGGACATGTAGCCTTGGAAGAGTTTAATTTGCCAATGACAATTACTGCGATTACCCATCGTCGCAAACCCGTTATTCCGTCATACATCAGTCAAGTTGCCCCTAGTGAGTCTAGTGTCATTAAGAAGGTTGCCTATGAGCCTTTATTTTTAAATTATTTAAAAACCACACTCAGCATCAAAGGAGTAAAAAAAGTTTCCTTGCATGAGCCCTTGACCGGTTTACTTCGAGTAACAATTATTACTGTTGAAAAGGGCATAGCAAAAACAGAAATTTGGCGGGCCTTATATGGAGCAGCTTTCTTTAAAGGGGATTGCGGAAAAATTTGTATTGCTGTGAACGATGATATTGACCCAGAAAATGCAGACGCACTCTTTTGGGCAATGGCTTATCGAATGAATCCAGTCCATGATATACAGACCCTTGATCATCGCGGTCAAGGCCATGGACCTAAGCGTGAAAATGACGGCGAAGAGGATTCCACATTATTGATGGATGCCACCATGAAAAGCCCGATGCCGCCATTGGCTTTACCAACACAAGAGTATATGGTGCATGCGAAAAAATTATGGGAATCTCTTGATTTACCAAAATTAAAACCTCAAGCACCGTGGTTTGGATACACACTAGGAGACTGGTCAAGTGTTTGGGATGCGGCAGCTAAGCGAGCTGTTGATGGGGATTACCTGGAAAACGGTAAAATTAGCAAAACACAAGTTAGAAATGACGTAACAGCAGAAACAAAATTTAGGCCTGAAGAGCCTACACAATAGGATAATAATATGACAATATCTCAGCGTTTGATTGTAGGTATTAGTGGCGCATCAGGTATTGTCTATGGGATACGTATCTTGCAGGCCTTAGAAAACACCCCAATTGAAACGCATTTAGTGATGACAGAGTCTGCACGCCTCACGCTATCCTCCGAATTAGACATGAGCGTAAAAGAAGTCGAGGCATTAGCCACAGAAGTTCATCACATCAAAAATATTGGAGCAACAATTGCTTCTGGGTCTTTCAAAACGATGGGTATGGTGATTGCACCATGTTCGATCAGGTCCCTATCAGAAGTTGCTTGGGGTGGAACGACTAGTTTGTTATCTCGCGCTGCGGATGTAGTTTTAAAAGAGCGTCGTCGTTTGGTGCTAATGGTGCGAGAAACACCATTACATGCCGGTCATTTAAAAACGATGATGCAAGCTACTGAGAATGGTGCAATCATCATGCCCCCAGTACCCGCATTTTATTCTAAGCCAAGCACAATTGATGAGATGGTGAATCATACAGTTGGTAGGTGTTTGGATTTATTTGAAATAGAGACTCAACTCACAAAACCTTGGCAAGGAATAGGAAAATAAATTGAAAAAGACCCATCGCACGACACAATTTGCTGCTGGCATTCTTGCGGTATTTCTGTCCTTCTGGCAATTCAGCCAGATTGCACAGGCAGCAGATGTATACCCAAGTAAGCCGATACGATTGATCTTAGGGTACGCTCCTGGTGGCGTTGCTGATATTACTGCGCGATTGATAGCGCAAAAAATGTCAGACTCAATGGGTCAGCAAATCGTAGTAGATAATCGCCCAAGCGCTGGAGGAATTGTTGCTGCTCAGGCTGTTGCCTCAGCAGAACCGGATGGCTATACGATTCTTCATTTAAATTATGGGAACGCAGTTAGCGAAGCTCTTTTCAAGAAACTTCCCTATGATATTCAAAAAGATTTTGAGCCCGTCTCACTTATGGGGTCATTTGACGTACTTATGCTCGTTGATAAAAGTTCTGACATCCAAAGTGTTGCTGACTTTATTGCTAAAGCAAAAGCCAATCCAGAAAAATACAACATTGGTTCAGTCAGTGTTGGTAGTGGCCAACATATGTCAGCAAGCTTATTTAAAAGCATGACCGGATTACAAGTGGAAATAGTTCCTTACAAAGCGACATCTAATCTATTTATGTCCTTGAAGTCAAAAGATATCTCCGTGGCGTTCGAAATTATTTCGCCAGCGATGGCGATGGTCAAAAGTGGTGATCTTAAACCATTAGCCGTATCAAGTAGTAAGCGATATGAAGGCTTACCTCAAGTACCAACACTCAGTGAAAGCGGTGTCAAAGGATATGACGTTGTGGCATGGAATGGCATGGCTGTTCCGGCTAAAACGCCAAAAGCAATTATCGATCGATTAAATAAAGAGATCAATCTGGCGTTAAAAGATCCAGAAGTAAAAGCAAAATTTCAAAGCGTAGGTATAGATCCCAAAGGTGGAAGTGCAGAGGACTTAAAGAACATTTTAGCTATTGAGGTAGCTAAATGGAAAAAATTAGTCACACAATTAAACATGGAAAAACTCTAAAGTTAAAGATCCTTTTAATGAAAAATACCATGCTCTTTGTTTATTACAAAATACCAACAACCGAACGCCAAGGTTATCTGATATCAATCCAACAGTTAACCAATCAGATTGCGCAGTTTGATGAAAAATTAACAATTGAGATTTTACAAAGACCTGAATTAGGCAGTGATGGCAATGAAACATGGATGGAGGTATATCGTCATCCAGACGGAATTAATTCACAAATGATGGAAAAAATACAGCAAATTGCAAGCTCAACAGGGTTGCCTTTGCAGCGAAAAAATGAAATTTTCATCCCGATACGTGATGGCGGGCTTTAACGAATTGAATAACTAAAGGATTGATATGCATATAGTTGTACTAGATGATTTTGAAAATGCTCTGAGTATTTTAAAAACAAACACGACGATTACTGCTAAAGCGACTCTCGAGATACACTCGCAAAGACTCCAAGGAGATGCGTTGTTATCCGCATTAAAGCCAGCAGATGTCATTGTGATGAATCGTGATAGAACACCACTTAGAAAGCCATTACTTGATCAATTGCCCAATCTCAAGTATGTCGTCTTTACAGGAAGTCGTAATTTATTGATTGATTACGATGTCTTAGAAGAGCGGCAGATTCCTATTAGTTATACAGAATTTGGCCCTTCGAAAGAAACCACTGTTGAATTAACCTGGGCCCTGATCCTTGCCGCATACAAACGCGTTGGCGAACAAAGTCAACTGATTCAAGACGGGCAGTGGCGTAATCAACATTCAGTACTACCAGCCTTAATTGGCGAGCGCTTAGGCGTACTTGGACTGGGTAATATTGGTGCAAAAGTAGCTAAGGTTGGATTAGCGTTTGGTATGGATGTCGTTACCTGGAGTCCCAACATGACACCAGAGCGCGCTGCAGAACACGGCGTCAAATCGGTGAGTAAAGAAGAGTTGCTCAGTACGTCCAAGATTGTTACGCTGCACTTAGTGCCAGGTGATACAACCCGAGGGATTATGAATGCACAAACACTATCGATGATGCGTGAAGATGCATTATTAGTGAATACCTCGCGATCGACCTTGATTCACACAGCTGATTTAGTGGCCGCATTAAAGCTTGGTAAGCCAGGTATGGCAGCCTTAGATGTATATGATGAAGAGCCATTACCTTTGGACAATTCTCTTAGACAACTTAGTAATATACTTATGACCCCACATTTGGGATTTGTCTCTCAGCCAGTATATAAAATGCTTTGTGCCGGTACGGTTAATGCGCTAGAAGCCTGGGTAAGGGGCGAACCATTAGTAACTTTAGTAAAAAAATCAACTTAAAAGTGCATAATAAGCAACTCAACCAATTATTAATTAACGAAGGATAGACACATGACTATTAGACTTGGCGATCAAGCCCCAGATTTCGAACAAGATTCATCACTTGGAAAAATTAAGTTTCATGAATGGGCAGGCGATTCATGGGTAATTTTATTTTCACATCCAGCAGACTTCACGCCTGTGTGTACAACTGAACTAGGACTCACAGCCAAACTCAAGCCTGAGTTTGATAAACGCAATGTTAAAGCAATTGCATTATCGGTTGATCCTGCAGACAAACACAACACATGGATTAAAGATATCGAAGAAACGCAAAAAACCGTTGTTGGTTTTCCGATTATTGCTGATGAAGATAAAAAAGTATCAAACCTCTATGACATGATTCACCCTAATCAGTCTGCAACTGCAACAGTACGATCACTTTTTGTTATCGATCCGAAAAAAATTGTACGTTTGATGATTACTTATCCAATGAGCACAGGACGTAACTTTGATGAAGTATTGCGTGTTGTTGATGCATTACAACTTACGGATGCTTACACCGTTGCAACTCCAGGTAACTGGAAAGATGGTGATGACGTGATCATCCCTATGACAGTCCAAGATCCAGAAGTCATCAAAGCCAAGTATCCAAAAGGTGTTACATCACCAAGACCTTATTTGCGCATTACTCCACAACCAAATAAGTAAGCCGTTACACAGAACCTAAAAAGCCCGCTACACGCGGGCTTTTTACTTATAATGGGGTTTTAATCCCTGGAAGACCTACCTCAATGTGGTGTGCTGGAAATCAACTTCAATATCTCGTTAGTCGATCTTTCATCAAAGTGCTTATTTGTGTATTGGGGGTAGTGAATTTACAGGCTCACGCTCAGTCGATTTCAGTTGCAGCAGCAGCTAATTTAAATGGTGTACTTGAGGCAATCGTGCAGCAGTATAAGAAGCAAACTGGGGTAGACATTAAGTTAGTCTATGGTTCATCAGGACACTTTTATCAGCAGATCACTCAAGGTGCAAAATTCGATATTTTTTTATCCGCCAATGAAGAGTTTGTTGATCGCCTTGTAACCCAGGGGGTATCATCTAGTTCAGGGGTGGTGTATGCCCGGGGAAGATTAGTTGTATTGGTTTCGAAAAAATCAAAAATACGGCCCAGTGCGGATATGCAAGATATTAAACAGGCGCTTGGTGATGGTCGGCTGACTAAATTCGCGATTGCTAATCCTGCCTTAGCGCCTTATGGCTTAGCAGCGAAACAATCACTTGAACAGTTAGGTTTAGCGCAATTCATTCAACCACGATTAGTTCTTGGGGGAGATGTTGGACAGACCATGTTGTTTATTAAATCAGAAGCAGCCCAAGCGGGGATGGTGCCATGGTCGATGATTAAGACCACGCCAAATTTAAAAGAAGAGGAATATTTTTTGATTCCAGAAAAACTCCATCAACCCATTTTGCAAAAAATGTTACTGTTTAAAGATGCAAATTCTCAAGCACGACTCTTTTATGAGTACCTACAAACAGAAAAAACACGAACGATATGGCGTCAATATGGCTATGAGTGAGGTTTCATAATGGATTGGCAGGCTTTATATCTATCGACTCAATTAGGTATCCTAACCGCGTTGGTATTAATACCAACCGGAATTTTAGTATCTTTTTGGATGAACAAAAGATCAACTCTGACCAATCAAATATTAGAGACCTTGTTTACCTTGCCGCTTGTATTGCCACCGACGGTACTTGGTTACTACATGCTTGTTGGCTTTGGCAAAGGTAGTTGGTTAGGCGGGTGGTTATATGAAATGACTCACATTTCTTTTGTTTTTTCTTTTGCGGGGATATGGTTAGCTAGTTTGATATTTAATATTCCATTTGCCTGGCTACCGATCCGTCGATCATTTGAAGCTATCCCACAAGAATTAAAAGACGCCTATAAGACATGTGGATTAACTACATGGCAAGCATTTTGGAAAATTGAGTTGCCACTTGCGTGGAAAGGAATTGTCACAGCACTGATTATGACCTTTACCCATACTCTAGGAGAATTTGGTGTTGTATTAATGGTAGGTGGGAACATCCCAGGAAACACAAGGACAGTATCCATTTCTATTTATGATCAAATGCAAACACTGCACATGGAAGAAGCAGGAATGATGGCGCTCCTCTTGTTGGTCATCTCATTTATAGGTCTTTTATTGAGTCAAACATTATTGGCTCGTAATCACAGCATGGCAACCTATAAAGCCTAAGTTCATGTTACAAGTCAAACTTCAATCTCAATCCCCGGTCTTTTTAGATATGGCATTTGAATGCCAAGGTGGAGAGTTATTGGCTTTAGTTGGTCCCTCTGGTAGTGGAAAAACAAGTGCATTAAGAGCGATTGCAGGACTCCTACCTGTGTCAACTGGCAAGATACAGGTAGGTGATCAAATTTGGATGGATTCTGAGAAAAGTCAATTTCTGCTACCCACGCAACGATCGGTAGGTATGGTGTTCCAGAATTACGCTTTGTTCCCACATCTCACCGCATACCAAAATATACGACTAGCCTTGCCTAAAAATGAGAGTGAAGCACTGATAGAGGCATTACTCAGAGATATGGGATTGCTTGATTTTCAAAAGAGATATCCACATGAATTATCGGGCGGTCAACGTCAACGGGTAGCATTGGCCAGAGCCTTTGCTAGAAAACCCGACCTATTACTATTAGATGAAGCATTTTCTGCGGTAGATCATCCCACCCGAAAAATTTTATATGAAGAATTAATTAAATTAAGACAGCGTATAGAAATCCCAATTGTGATGGTCACACATGATTTGCGTGAGGCGCGCCTACTCAGTGACAAGATGTGTATATTGGATCAAGGAAAATCCTTGCAACAGGCCACACCAGCACATATATTCTCAAGTCCGCGCAATGAACGAGTTGCGCAATTGGTTGGATTATCTGATATTTATTCAGGAACTTTTTATAAAAATCAGGTAGCAGAATCAAGTAATGAGACTTCCTTGGCTACCTTGCAATGGGGCAGAGGCATTCATTCAGTAGACTTGCAAATTGTTGATAAAGGGCGTTTACCTGATCAAACTGAAGTGAAATGGGTTATCTCAGCGCAGTATATAGATTTGTCCTTAGAAAAAAAACTAGTGATTAATACCTTTACTGCAACCCTTACTCAAGTGTTGCAGTTAGGCGATATATCAAGCATCACTTTGAATTTGGATTTGCCATTTCAGGAAAGCATGCATATAGAAATTAGCGCAAGAATGGTTAAAGAACTGCAATTAAGTATTGGCAAAACCATTTATGTTTCTTTTGATCCTGCAGGCATACACATCATGCCAGTGTATGCTGACCCAGCAATTAAAAATGCTCAAAAGCAACGCCGTGAAAAACAGATTCAGGTAGGGGCTATTTTGTTAGTGGCTGGTCAGGGTAGTCGTTTAGGATCAATACCAAAACCCTTGATGAAAATAGAAGGTCTGACCTTACTCGAGCGACATATTAATACCTTGCAAGATTTTATATCAACACCTCTTGTGGTCGTAACAGGATTTCATGCTGAGCAAATGCAAGATCACCTCAATCGACAAGACATTAACTGGATTAGCAATTCAAAGCCTGAGCGAGGTCAATCGAGTTCAGTTCGTTTAGGCCTAGAGGCTCTTTATCAAAGTAATCCAGCAATGGATGTTGTACTGATGATGTTAGGCGATCAACCCTATATTAATACAGCAGATATTCGGCAAATTATCGAAAAGTTTAAAGTCATGAAAACAGGTGATTTTTTAATGCCAATGGTTGATGGTAAAAGAGGTAATCCAGTATTGCTCTCAGGCAGAGGTCTTCGAGAAATTATTGAACATAGTTCTGAGATGACAGTGCGTCAATACATGGATATGTATCCGGAAAAAGTAAATATTTGGGAAAGTTCGAACGAGCACTTTATCTTTGATATTGACACACCGCAAGACATCATTGATTTTCAAAAAAAGACAGGATTGAGTATTGAATTACCATCATCTTGATAAGAATATAGAATACTAAGTATGGAAAACATCGATATCACTGTTTTAAAGCAACTTTTTGCCTGGCGTGCGGCTGGTAAAAAAGCCTTGTTAGTCACCGTTATTCGGACCTGGGGTTCATCACCTAGGCCAATCGGCTCCATTATGGCCTTGTGTGAAGATAGTCGCGTTGTAGGAAGTGTTTCCGGTGGATGTGTGGAAGACGATTTAATCCGACAGCATTTGGAAGTTGGAGCCCTCAAAGACCAAACGCCCAAGGTGATGCAATATGGCATCACAGCAGATGAAGCGCATCGATTTGGATTACCCTGTGGTGGCACTCTCGAACTGCTGCTTGAATATAACCCACAAGCAAAAGAACTTGAAGAGTTGATTGGCTATCTTGGCCAAGGACATTTAGTGGCACGTGAGGTTGAGTTAGCTAATGGCGTGGTGCAATTAATGAAGACGGATCATCCGGCAGAACTGTTACTCACGCAAACGCATCTGATTAATACATTTGGCCCTGAATTTAGAATGCTGATTATTGGAGCAGGTCAAATGAGTGAGTATTTAGCGACCATGGCAATCTTTAATGGGTTTTCAGTTACGGTATGCGACCCAAGAGATGAATATAGAAGTAGTTGGTCAGTCCCAGGAGTGACTGTTGATCATGGGTCACCCGATGATTTAGTCATACAACTAAAGCCCGACTCAAGAACCTGCATCGTGGCTCTCACGCATGACCCCAAATTAGACGATTTGGCATTATTAGAGGCTTTGCAAACAGAGGCTTTTTATGTTGGAGCAATTGGATCTAGGCGTAACAATGAGTCGCGCAAATTGCGTTTAATTGAACACTTTGATCACACAGAAGCATCACTTCAAAAATTGCGTGGTCCAATCGGAATCTATATAGGAAGCAAAACACCAGCAGAAATTGCTGTGAGTATCATGGCAGAAATTTTGGCTGTAAAAAATGGCGTGCAATTACCAAAAGAAATGTCTGTTGGAGTTGCAAAAAAAGAATTAGAGTCTTAGAGCAAAAATCAGAGTTATTGCACTTGCAAATTGTTCGCGATCAGTCCAAGTAAAGCGCATATAAAGAGAACGCGAATGATGCTTTGTCCATAACGAATCATCGCAAGACTGGCCAAAATGATGATGGACAGACTAAATACAAGATGTTGTTGCATTAAGTCTGGATTCATTCCGTCAGGGAATAAGGTATGAATAGCAAAAAATAGAGCCAGATTAGCGATCACACCAACTACAGCACACGTAATGCCATTCAAAATCGGTAATAAACGCAATTCAGTGCGAGTGGACTCAATGAATGGGCCACCTAAAAAAATAAAACAAAAAGAAGGTAAGAAGGTAAACCAACTGACAATGATGCCGCCAAGGATACCCGCCAGAAGTGGGGACTCTAAAACGCTGGCGTGGGCATATGCGGCAATAAAGCCAACAAAAGTGACCACAATAATTAACGGACCGGGTGTTGTTTCACCAAGAGCTAAGCCATCCATCATTTGAGCAGTGGTTAACCAGTGAAAATGTTCCACAGTCGCTTGGAACACATAAGGAAGTACAGCGTAAGCACCACCAAACGTGAGTAGTGCTGCTTTTGTAAAAAACCAGGCAAGTTCTGTAAAAAGATGGGACGTGCCAAAGACTGAAACTAATATTCCAAAAGGGATGGCAAATGCTAAAAATGAAAATAGAAGAACCATCAAAAATCGTTTTATATTGAATTGCGTATGAGCTAAAGGAGGGGATTGATCATCAATTACTGCTGTGGTTATCGACGCCTTAGAAGCCTTCACAGAATGGGATGAAGAGCTAGCAGCCATCCAATGTGGATGGCTTTTGTGAACTAAATAACCAATCAGTCCTGCACAAATAATGATGATGGGATAGGGCGTTTGTAATTGCATAGCCAAGAACGCGGCAATAGCAATCACAACATGCACAGGTTTTTTAAGAATTTTCTTACTAATACGATACCCTGCCGCAATCACAATGGCGGTAACTGCTGGTTTAATGCCCAGAA
>CANFUO010000036.1 GCA_947450225.1 Burkholderiaceae bacterium
AAAGTTCATGGTGTTGCCATGAAAATATAAAGCTGCAGCTTTTATTTTTCCCTCGGGTTCATAGTACAAACCTTCGAGGGGAATCGTATCGGTTTCAATCGTAATGAGTTCAGTACGCATATATTCTTCTAAAATCCTGCCGCTAGGCCATCTCTTCTTGAATCACTTGCGGCAACATAGCCATCATTAAGATCTTCAGATTGGCGCCAAATAAATTGACCTGAACCGAAATCCATGTAAGGGTCTTCAACACTCTTGAGTTGATGACCTAAACCTTTGAGACCTTCGACTGTTTTAGTATTTAAATTAGACTCTACATCAAGTGTGAAATCGCGATTTACTTTCCAGCGCGGGGCATCACACGCACTTTGGGGTTGCTGGTTATAACTTAGCATACGTACTACCGTTTGTAGATGGCCTTGCGGTTGCATATCACCACCCATGACACCAAAACTCATTTGTGGGAAGGTCTTACCATTCACCTCTTTGGTCATGAAGGCAGGAATAATAGTGTGGAAAGGGCGCTTTCCTGGAGCAACAATATTGGCAGACTTTCGATCTAGAGAAAACCCAACCCCGCGGTTTTGTAAGCTAACACCAAATTCTGGAACCACGACACCTGAGCCAAAGCCCATGTAATTACTCTGAATAAATGAAACCATCATGCCTGAGCTATCCGCTGTAGTCAGGTATACCGTCCCTCCTGAGCTAGGCATGCCAAATTTAAAATGCGTTGCTTGATCAAGTTTAATAAGTTTGGCGCGTTCTTTTAAATAAGCAGGATTGAGCATTTCGCTTGGTTGAACTCGCATGCTTTTAGGGTCTGCAACATACTGGTACACATCAGCAAAAGCCAGTTTCATCGCCTCAATTTGAAGGTGTTGGCTAAGAACACTATCAACAGGGTAATCTTCAAGACGTAGATTTTCTAAAATACCTAAGGCAATGAGCGCACCAATACCTTGACCACTAGGCGGTATTTCATGGATATCATAGCCACGATAATGTGTAGAAATCAGATCAACCCAATCAGGTTGATAATTCTTTAAATCACTCAATTGCATCGAACCTCCATGGGCTTTTGAATGATTCACAATGGCTTGCGCGATTTCACCTTGATAAAAATCCTCAGTGCCATATTTACAAATACGTTCAAACGCTTTTGCCATACCCAAAGCTTGGAAGCGCTCACCAATGTGAGGCGCACGACCACTAGGCATAAACATTTCTTTAAAACCAGGTTGATCGATAAGCGCTGGAATTCCGGCTGCCCATTTATGCGCA
The DNA here is from genome assembly GCA_947450225.1 of Burkholderiaceae bacterium. GTDB lineage: Bacteria > Pseudomonadota > Gammaproteobacteria > Burkholderiales > Burkholderiaceae > Polynucleobacter. The sequence continues at coordinate 1,285 of CANFUO010000036.1, forward strand.
ACGATAGGTGCGATAGCATGACCTTGATTGGCAATATCAATAGCAGGAGATAGAATTTCCGTAAAGTTTAGTTTTCCAAATTTGTTATGCAAAGCTTGCCAGCCTGCAATGGCACCTGGAATGGTCACCGTATCCCAGCCTCGAAGCGGACGATTGGCTAGACCATCGGTACCGATACCATATTTTTTTTCATAATACTCTGGACTCCAGGCCTGCGGAGCAGTGCCTGAGGCATTTAAACCATGTAACTTTTCACCATCCCAAACAATGGCAAACATATCACTACCAAGACCATTTGAGACGGGCTCCACCACCATCAGTACTGCAGCGGTTGCGATGGATGCATCAACGGCATTGCCACCTTGTTGCAAGATTTTTAGACCGGCTTGAGCGGCAAGTGGGTGAGACGTAGATGCAATGTTTCTTGCAAAAACAGGAATGCGAGTCGTTGGATATGGATTATTCCAATTAAATGTCATGAAGGGTTCTTTCGCAATGGAGCGTTAATCAGCAACGATATTTTGTTCTTTAATAATTTTAGCCCACTGAGCACGATCACTGAGCATCAGGTTTTCGAAGGTTTTAGGCGAACCGCCACCTGCATCTGCACCAAAATTAGAAAATTCTTGAGTGACTTCTTTGGACTTTAATGCTTTATTAATTTCAACATTCAACTTATTCACAATATCGGGTGGAAGATTCTTTGGGCCATCAATACCCCAAATGACCTCTGAAGTAAAGTTACCTAAGCCGTAGGGGGCACCAATTTCTATAAGAGTTGGAACATCTGGGATGAGGGGTGAGCGCTTTTTACTCGCAACCGCCAAAATAGTTAGTTTGCCATCCTTTACATGGGGTAAGCCTGAGACGATATTGTCAAATATCACATGAATTTTCCCGGAAATTAAATCAGGCATCGATAAGCTAGAGCCTTTATAAGGAATATGCTGCATTTGAATACCTGTAGCCGCCTTAAAGGCTTCACCGGTTAAATGCATGATGGTCCCCGTACCTGCTGATGAATAATTCAACGTACTTGGATTGGCTTTGGCAAAACTAATCAGCTCTTTTAAGCTAGTAACGGGGATTTGTTTGGTAACCAGAAGGATGTGTGTTGCTGAAGCCACATGAATAATGGGTGTGAAATCTTTATCATAATCAAAGGGAGCTTTTTTATTAAGGGCTGCGCTAATAGAGTGAATACTAGAACTCGTCATCAGAATCGTATAACCATCAGGAGCCGCTTTGGCGACCATATCACTACCAATGAGACCGCCCGCACCTGGCCGATTATCAACAATGACTGATTGACCTAACTGCTTGGTGAGTTGATTGGCAATCGCACGTGAAATTGAGTCGGTTGACCCACCTGCTGGAAAAGGCGTAATGATAGTAATTGTTTTGTTAGGGTATGACTGGGCAAAAGATTGCCCAAAGGAAAATCCAAACAATACGAGTAATAAAGTAATGCACAGAAAACAAAATTTGGACATATTCCTCATAAAAGCCCCTTAATCATGTATATATTTTTATTCTACTCTTGAACAGGGGGAGTGAGGTCATGAAAAGAATCGTTATACTCTCACCATTAAAGGAGACAAACATGCTAAGACGACAATTTATATCGACAACGGGTGGATTATTACTGATTTCTGGCTTCAACAAAGCGAGTTATGCAAACACCACGACCGTTAAGGTCATTGTTTTTCCTGGGGCGCAGAATTTATCCATGTGGGCAGCGCTTGAAAAAGGATTTTTTAAGGCCAAAGGATTGGATGTCCAATTAACCTATACGATGAATTCAATAGAATTAAGAGATGGGCTAGCAGATGGGAAATTTAATATAGCGCATTCCGCAGTTGATAATTCAGTTGCTATTGTCGACTATAAAAATCAAGAGTCCGTCATATTGATGGGGGGCGATTCCAGTCTGAATGAATTATTTTATCAACCCGAATTAAAGACCCTTCAAGACATTCGAGGCAAGGTATTGGTTGTTGATGCTCCTAATACTGCTTATGCCCTTCAGGTTAAAAAAGCGCTCGCTTTAGCTGGCATACCTGATACAGAATATAAATTAAATCCTGTAGGTCGGACTGCGCTCAGATTAGAAGCAATGCAACAAAGTAAAGATAACGCAGCCGCGCCTTTAAACCCACCATTCTCAATACAAGCCAAACAAGCCGGCTTAAAAAGTATGGGTAAACTTGTCGACTTAGTCGGCCCTTATCAGGGCCAGGGTATGTTTGCAATGCGCCCTTGGATCAATGAACACCAAGATGTTATCGAAAAATATATATCAGCTTGGATTATGGCAGTTCGTTGGTCATTAAACCCTGGCAATAAAAATGAAGCCATCGAAATACTGAGTAAAAATATGAAGCTTGACGCACAGATCATTGAGCAGTCATACCAATTGTTAGTTACTCCAGGATTTGGTTTAGATAAAGATGCGCAATTCTCACAAAAAGGTTTTGATAACCTATTATCGATTCGTACAGAATTTGGTAAAGGACGACCTTTGGATGAGAAAAAACTCGTGGATTTGAAATACTATGAGCGTGCCTTAAAGTCTCTTTGATCGATCAGTATGAAGTATTCAGACGACTTCTACAATCAGGAATACAACCCGCGCCTCAGTGTTAAAAACCACTTAGACATCATGCGCGGGTGGCAAACCAAATCAGAACTAGCGCGAGCTAGTTCTGATTGCCTCATTGATATTGCTTATGGCCCTGATCAAGATGAAAAATTAGATCTTTTTTTAGCACCCCAAAAAAATGCCCCTTGTTTACTTTTTATCCATGGCGGATATTGGCGAGCATCGGATAAGTCAGAATTTTCATTTATAGCAAAGGCGTTTGCCCAAGCTGGCACTAATGTATTTGTTATTAATTACGGATTAGCGCCACGATTACAACTCGAAGAGATTGTTGCGCAAATTCAGCGCGCTACAGAGTGGGTGCGTGACCATGCAACTCAATATGGCGCAGATGCCCAAAAAATATACATCACTGGACATTCGGCTGGCGGACATCTGGCTACGATGATGACGACAATTGAGCTTGATACTTCGCGTCCGATGGTTCAAGGCGTAATATCGATTAGTGGTTTACATGATTTAACGCCACTTCTATCGGCTAGCTTTATAAACACCGTATTAAATTTGGACATTACAAGAGCGCAAGCATTAAGCCCAGTATTAAAAAAATCAAATCCGAAAATTCCGTTTTGGACCTGCGTGGGTGGGGATGAATCAGCTGAATTTCATCGCCAAAATCAAATGATTGCACAGGCATGGCCTGATAATTTTCAAGCTGATATCCCGATGCCAGGCCATAATCACTTTGATTTGATGGATGCGTTAGCACAGCCAAGTTCAGCGATTCATCGAGCCATTATTCACATGTTACATCTCTAGCTCATACTGCGATATTTTCAAAAACTGTTTGTACATAAAATAAAAACAGTTCGTTATTACGATGCTGAAAAAGATGGGTTGGAAAAGGTGATTTAACCTATACAACAGTTTAAATATTGACCAACTTTAAAGTTCTTTGGGCTAACAAGACAACAGGACGATCAATCATTTTGCCATCGAGTTGAACAGCGGCGCCTTTTGAGGCTAAATCAGCCGCTACAACGCGTTTAGCATAATCGATTTCCTGGTCCGTGGGAGTAAAGCAAGCAATTACTCCATCAATTTGCTTTGGATGAATACAAAGCTTAGCACCAAAGCCTAATCTTTTGGCGCGCAAAGTACCCTGCCTCAGTAGTTCAGGGTTGTTAATGTCTGTAGTTACCCCATCAATAGGGGGTGCTATTTGTGCAAGTCGTGAAGCCAAATTGATAGCAAAACGAACGGGCAGAAGCTCTGTTTCATCGGTATCACAAAGCATACCTAAATCCGCTTGTGTATCGATATTACCAAGAGCAAGACGCAAGGTCAGAGGATGTGTTGCGATTTCATTGACATGCAAAATTCCCAGTGCAGATTCAATGATTGGAATAATCACTTCTAAATGAGAGACTTGTTTGGTAAAGGAATCTAATTGTGCAAGGGACTCGACTTTAGGAACAACGACATGAAGAGGGCCTTCTAGCAAATTTAAAAAAGCCACATCATCTTTTGTGAAACTCGTATCGATAGGATTGATGCGAATCAATACTCTCTTGCGGTTATCAGTAGAACAAGACTCCCAAAATATACGAATATGTTCACGCGCCGCACTTTTTTGTTCTGGCGGGACAGCATCTTCGAGATCAATGATGATTGCTTTTGAAGAACTATTGATTACCTTAGAAAAAAACTCAGGGCGGTGCCCAGGGGAAAATAAAAAAGTTTGAGCAATTGCTAAATGTGCGCTTAATTTATCCATGATTTAAATAGCCTTTGCTTCTCGTAGTTCTTTAATAGAGTCGGCATCAAACCCCAGCTCACGCAAAATGAGTTCTGAATGTTCACCAATATCCGGAATGGTATCCATTCGATACGTATATTGATTATTTACACCAGGGGGAAGAAGAGCGGGGACCGGACCAATAGGTGAATTAATCGACGACCAACGCTGTCTTGAAGCCAGTTGAGGATGATTCCACAGACCCTTCATATCATTCATCCTCGCATTAGCAATTTGCGCACTCTCTAATAAAGACATGACTTGGTCGATTGTCAGAGTCGAAAAGCAATTGACAATAATTTTTTCTAATTCAATACGATTTTCATGACGCTTAAAGTTCAGTGAAAATTTTTCATCATGTGCTAGTGCTGGACTTTTCAGGACCTTCTCGCAAAAAATAAGCCATTCACGCTCATTTTGAAGCCCCAGCATAATCGTATTACCATCACCAACAGGAAAAGGACCGTAGGGATAAATCGTGGCATGCGAAGCACCAGACCGCTGCGGTGGTGCTGCATCTTCATACGCATAATACATCGGGAAGCCCATCCACTCGCCAAGGGCTTCTAGCATGGAGACATCAATATGTGAGCCAATACCTGTTTTATCGCGCAAAATAAGGGCAGATAAAATATTGGTATAGGCATACATTCCTGCAGAAATATCTGCAATGGAATTACCTGCTTTAGAAGGAGTGTCTTTTGTTCCTGTAACGGATAAAAAACCAGCTTCACTTTGAATCAGAAGGTCATATGCTTTTTTATCCCGGTAAGGACCATCATTACCATACCCGGAAATATCACAAACAATTAACCTTGGATTTAGTACTTTTAATTTCTCTGCAGATAGACCCATACGTTCGGTAGCACCAGGGGCTAAGTTTTGTACTAACACATCCGCTTTTTCTAGCAACTGAATTAATGCAGAAAAAGCTTTTGGGTTTTTTAAATCAAGACAAAGACTTTCTTTAGAGCGATTAGTCCATGTGAAATGAGAAGACATCCCTTTGACACGTTGATCATAGTTTCGTGCAAAATCACCAGTCTCAGGACGTTCAATCTTAATGACACGCGCACCTAAATCTGCAAGTTGCCTAGTACAAAATGGTGCCGCAATCGCATGTTCAAGTGAGATAACCGTAATACCGTCTAGGGGTCTTATCATCGATTAAAAAGATCGGGGCAGATCAAGTAAATGTTCGGCAACGTAGGACAGAATCAAGTTAGTTGAAATAGGAGCTACTTGATAGAGACGTGTTTCTCTAAATTTGCGCTCCACATCATATTCGCAAGCAAAGCCAAAACCACCAAATGTTTGGATACACGTATTCGCAGCTTCCCAAGAGGCTTTAGCTGCGAGGTATTTAGTCATATTGGCCTCTGCACCGCATGGGAGGTGTTGGTCGAATAAGTCACATGCTCGAAAACGCATTAAATTCGCCGCTTCTGTTTCGATATACGCTTCAGCAATCGGGAATTGCACACCTTGGTTTTTACCAATCGGACGATCAAACACGATACGTTCATTAGCGTAATGGCGTGCTTTATTAATAAACCAATAAGCATCACCCAGACATTCTGCGCCAATTAAAACGCGCTCAGCATTGAGACCGTCAAGAATATATTTAAAGCCCTGACCTTCTACGCCGATGAGATTTTCTGCCGGGATTTCTAAATTATCAAAGAACACTTCATTGGTTTCATGATTAACCATATTTAAAATCGGTGAAACAGTCATGCCGTGACCAATTGCATCCTTCAAGTTAACGATAAAAATCGACATACCCTCTGACTTTTTCTTTACTTCTGCTAAAGGTGTTGTTCTTGCTAAAAGAATCATTAGATCAGAATGTTGAATCCGTGAGATCCACACTTTTTGACCATTAATCACATATTTGTCACCCTTTTTTACCGCAGTCGTTTTTAGTTTGGTTGTATCAGTACCTGTCGTCGGTTCCGTGACTGCCATTGACTGGAGGCGGAGTTCACCGGTAGCAATTTTAGGTAGATAAAACTTTTTTTGCGCATCAGAGCCATGGCGCAGTAAAGTACCCATGTTATACATTTGTCCATGGCAGGCGCCAGAATTACCGCCGCCGAAATTAATTTCTTCCATAATCACGGACGCTTCTGCAAGACCCAATCCGGAGCCACCATATTCGGTTGGAATCAAGGCAGCTAACCAGCCAGCTTGCGTAAGGGCATCAACAAAAGCTTCAGGATATCCCCGTGCCTCATCTACTTTTTGCCAGTAGTGTGAATCAAAGTTTGAACTGAGGTCACGAAGTGCTTCGCGAATTTCTTGGTACTGATCTGGGGTAGGTATATTGTGCATGGTTTTATAAAAAGTTAATCTGCTAAGGTGGCGCTGGCTTTCATACTGACAAAGCCTTCGTAGTTTTTTGTCCAAAGGGAAATCGTGCCATCTTCTCCTACTTTGCCGTTTACATCAAAGGAATGAATATCGAATAGTGGGCGCATGGCCTTAAATTCATAATGGCGAAGTCTGCGATTTGGAACATGCTCATGGAGTAACTCTACGAGGAATGTTGCAATCATTGGACCATGAACGATGAGACCCGGATAAATCTCAACCTCATTCACATATTTACGATCATAGTGAATACGATGACCGTTAAAAGTGAGTGCTGAATAGCGAAATAATAAAACTTCACTTGGAATAATTTCTTTTTTCCAATCGGGCTGATCATCGATGACAACAGGAGTAGCACCCTTCTCACCTTCAGCCGGAACTGGACGATAAACAATGTCATGCTCCTCAGAAATAGCAAGACCTTGCTGATTGGAGATCTCATGCTTAACAGTCACAAAAATAAGATCACCAGAAGAGCGACCAAATTTATGTTCAACAGATGCAATCGTTGAGTGTCTTGTTATCTTATCCCCAATGTTGAGAGGGTGATGCCATGTAAGGCGACTACCCGCCCACATTCTTCGCGGAAGAGGAACAGGCGGCAGGAATCCGCCACGTTTTGGATGTCCATCAGGACCAACTTCAGAAAGGGGGGCGTGAGGAAGAAAATACAGCCAATGCCATAACTCAGGTAAAACATCACCCTCTTTAAACGCAGAGCTTTGGTTAAAAGTATCAGCTAAGGCTTTTACAGGAAAAAGAGTTACGACATCGTGAAGCGTTTCTGTTTTTCCAATCCAAGTTTTTAAATGAGCAAGCTCATCTGCGGTAATCAGCGAAGGAGGAATAGATGTATTGGACATATTGAGTCGATTTGCTTTGGGTAAGTAATGATTTTAGCGAAAATGAAAGAAAAGTGCTTACTCGCCCTTAAAGTTCGGAGTCCTTTTTTCCGCGAATGCTTTTCTACCTTCACCATAATCCTTACTCACAAAACACGCATTAATTTGGGCATTAATACTATCAAGCTCTGATTGATCATCTTGAATAATGCTGCGCATAGCTCTTTTTGCTGCCTGAATGGTAAGAGGGGCATTTGTGGCAATTTGTTCTGCAAGTTGCTGACAATGGGCAAACACATCATCTTGAACGTTGTTGATAATACCCATTTTTTCAGCTTGTTGAGCTGTATAAACGTTTGCTGAAAAGAAGGCTTCTGAAGTAAAAATAGGGCCTAAGTTTGCAAGAAACTGTTGCATATTACGATAACCATAGCCAAGCCCTAATCGAGCTGCCGGCATTCTAAATTTGGAGTTTGGACTTGCATAGCGCATATCGCAAGAAAGAGCGAGACCTAGACCACCGCCATAACAAATACCACTGATAGCGGCAATCACTGGGACTCGACAATCAGAAATTGCTAATTGCGCCTCTTCAACAGCAATATTGTAGTTATCAGACGATTCCTTTGAGCCCCTTTGCGTTTCGAATTCAGAAATATTAGCGCCAGACACAAAAGCCTTTTCACCATTACCTCGCATAATACAAACACGAATTTGGGTATCGGCATTGATATCATCAATAGCCTTTTTAATATCAATCCACATCGAAAGACTCACGGCATTATATTTCTCAGGATCACTAACTTCGATATATGCGATATGTTGATTTTTTGAATAATTAATGACGCCCATTTTTGCCCTCTTTATGTTGATGTCTAAATTGATTAATGCTGTGGTGAATATATTCTAAAGCCTATGGGATATTCCCATCATTTTTGGGATAAATAGCAATTTTCTCCAAATAAGACTTTTTCGACTGAGTCAGCAAATTGGAGGAGGTCTTTTTCATGGAAAGGCCTGGCGATGACCTGAACACTAACGGGTCGACCTTGTTCATCATCGCCGATCGGTAAGCTAATAGAAGGCAGTCCCAAGTAGTTGATAAAGCCCATAAAATGAAAAAGTTGTAAATAACGCTCTTTAGAAAAAAGAGGGTTACCGATTTCAACCTCCTCCCAGTTGGGTATTGAGTGTCCAATACAGGGAAGAATAATCAAGTCCGCAGCAGTTAAATACGCAGTTATAAATTCTTTGAGAGCGCCTTCAATAGCATGAAAAGCCGTTTGATATTGCTCTAGAGTAATTCTCTGGGCTTTTTTGCCAACGGCCCTAAGTCCCATTGGACAATTCGGCTCACTTATTTGATGGGAGTATTGTTCGTTGATCTCAAAAGCCATAACAATATCTGCTGCTTGTTGTAAGGCATCAAATGACGAAATATTAATTGCATCAGTAATATTGATGGTATGACAAAATGCGGTAATCGCATGGACTATGTTGGCATCGACCCCCACATGAGGCAGCCAATACGCAACTTTGGGTTTATTGGTAGATGGTTTTAATGGCCCTTGACTCACAACATCAATGACTAGCTCAATATCTTTGGCGTAGCGACCTAACAGCCCCACTGTATCGAGTGTTTTTGCAAGAGGGCAAACACCATCTAAACTAATTAAACCACGCGTCGTTTTGAGGCCAGTAATACCACACGTCGCCGCAGGAATGCGAATTGAACCGCTAGTATCCGTGCCTAAAGAAACGTAAGTCATCATTGATGCAACCGCAACAGCACTTCCACTCGATGAGCCGCCTACAGCCAATTGCTCATCGATAGGATTGATAGACCTGGGAAAGTAAGGGTTTTGCGCTGTCGCGCCACAAGCATAAGGAGGCATGACAAGCATCGCAAGTGAGCTTGCACCAGCATTTTCCAGTTGGGTAATAACGCTTGCGGTTCCTACCGATGAATTTTTTTTGCCAGCATGATTGCCAAAGCCCGGCTCTCGAAGAGGTGTATTAAAGATGTCTTTATGACTAAAGCCAACACCTTTAAGAGGGCCATCTTTAGTTGCCCGTGCAGAAAAAATTTCAACCACATGCTGGTACTTGTCTTTGCTTGTGCTAATCAAATCTATTTGTGCTTGCAAAGCTGTCTCTGTGCTCATCGAGTTATTTCGAATGGCAACTTGTAATTCAGATAAACGGTTGGGAAGAGTGCTCACTAATATAGGTCTCGTTAACGCATCGTAAATGGATTAGCGCTTGCAGCACCAGTATTAATCCAGACACATTTCGTTTCTAGATATGACTGAATTGCTTCAATGCCATTTTCACGACCAAGACCAGACTCTTTAAAGCCACCAAACGGCGCCATAAAACTCACAGCACGATAGGTATTGACCCAAACGGTGCCAGACTTAATTTTTTCAGACATCCGAAATGCTCGGCCGATATCACTTGTCCAGACACCAGCCCCTAAACCAAATTTAGAATCATTCGCAATCTGAATTGCTTCCGCTTCATCTTTAAAGCGAATGATGGACAGAACAGGACCAAAAACCTCTTCCTGGGCAATGCGCATTTTATTATTAACGTCACCAAAAATAGTGGGCTCAATAAACCAACCATTGCCACATTCAGGACGAGTAGCGACTGCGCCACCCATTAACAGTTTGGCACCTTCTTTTTTAGCAATATCTATATAGGAAAGAATTTTTTCATATTGAGGTTGTGTAGTGACGGGTCCAATTTGTGTATCACTACTCATGGGGTCACCCATCCTGGCAGTTTTAGAAAGTGTTACAAGCTTTTGCACCAGCTCATCATAAATAGAGTCCTGAACAAGAAGGCGAGAACCCGCAATACATGTTTGACCAGTAGCTGCAAAAATACCCGAGACCGCACCATTCACAGCATCGTCTAAATTGGCGTCTGCAAAAATAATATTTGGAGATTTACCACCAAGTTCTAAGCTGACATGTTTTAAAAACTTAGCAGCTTGTTGATTAATAATTTTTCCAGTTGAATCAGAGCCAGTAAAGGTTATCTTCTTGGTTAGTGGATGTTCTACAAGCGCCGTACCAGCTTCTTTGCCAAAGCCCGTAATAACATTGACCACACCAGGTGGGAAACCGGCTTCTTCAAAAAGCTTCACGAAATGAAGTATGGAAGCAGAAGTAAATTCTGATGGCTTGATGACAACAGTACAGCCTGCTGCTAAAGCGGGAGCAATTTTCCAGGCAGTTAGCATGATGGGGGAATTCCAAGGCGTGATAACTGCTACAACACCCAAAGGCTCTTTACGGGTAAAACTAAAAAAGCCTTTTTTGTCTAAAGGGATTACATTACCTTCGATTTTGTCAGCTAAGCCACCATAGTAATAAAACCATTGTGGAACGTAATTCAACTGACCAAACATTTCGGCGAACAGTTTGCCGTTATCTTGGACCTCGATCGTGGCGAGTTCCTTGGCATCGCGTGCAATGAGGTCACCTAGCTTATGCATGAGAAGTCCTCTTTGCGTAGCGGTCATTGTGGACCAAGGACCTTCGGAAAAAGCACGATGCGCAACTTGAACCGCGTCATCCACATCTTGGGCAGTCGCTTGAGCAATTTGTGCCCAAACTTGACCTGTAAAAGGATTAAAACTATCAAAGTATTTTTTCGACTGTGGCGCGACAGACTGGCCATTAATAAATAGATCGTATGTTTTCATATTGAATTTAGTGTAGGTAGTGTAGGTTAAGGGTGCAGTTTTTCGGCAGCTTGTTTAACGGCGGCAATGATTTCAGGATAGGTGCCACAACGACATAAATTGCCAGCGAAGAAATCACGAATTTCTTCATCACTCGGATGGGGGTTTAAAGCTAAAAGATGTTTTGTCATCATCACAAAACCAGGAGTGCAAAACCCACACTGAAAAGCACCTTGATCAACAAATGCTTCTTGAATCGGATGAAGAGGTTCATTAATAGCGCTTAAGTTTTCAACAGTCTCAACTGATTTACCGTGCAACATGAATGCGGGCATCAGACAACCTGAAACGGCTAGATCATCAACTAAAACAGTACAGGCCCCACAAAGACCTTGACCGCAGCTCTCACGAGCACCTTTTAATTGAAATCGATTAAGCAACTCAACAACATGAATATGATGTTCAACCTCAACACTCATTGCTTTGCCATTGAGGGTAAATTGAATAGATGTACTTGTACTCATGATTTAGCCCTTATGATTTTCTTGAATTGCTTGAAACACTTTTTCTGGAGTAATCGGTAAGCTAGTGATTCTTACCCCAACGGCATCAAAAATTGCATTTGCCACAGCGGGTGAGACCCCGAAGGTACCACTCTCCCCAATACCTTTGGCACCATAAGGACCGCCATCATGAGTTGCTTTAACGCAAATATTTTCCATCGGAAAACTCACATCATGGATACCAGGGATTTTATAGTCAGCAAATGAGCCATTTGTTAGTTGACCCTCATCGAATAGCATTTCTTCACTAAATGTAAAGCCACATTGCATAATGGCGGCACCAGAAATTTGCGTAGACGCAATTTTCGGATTGACTAATTCACCAGCATCAACCACATTGATCATGTTGATAATTTTTACATGACCAGTTTCGGTATCCACTTCCACTTCAACCCCTGTAGCACCAACCATCCAAAAAGGGGTTACATTTGTTGATTCCCCCGTCGTTGGGTCTGGAGGGGCATACGCAGGTTTAAAGCTACCAAATCCAACAACAGTTCCAGCTTGCATACCGTAGGTTTTTTGGAGGATCACATGGGGTGGATGAGTACTATTAGTATCTAAGCCCGCTTTTTTAGCCATCGCATGTAATCGATCAAGAGCATCTTGTGCAGCAAGCTTCACTGCATTGCCCATATGGTACGTTGACCTAGATCCAAGAGTGCCCATATCGTAAGGCGTTATATCGGTATCAGGTCTAATGACTTTAATTTTTTCTGTTGGAATACCTAAGGTCTGCGCAGCAATTTGTGCCATTGCAGTATCAGAACCCTGCCCCATATCAACCGTGCTCATGGCGAGCAAACAACTGCCATCACCATGAATCGTCACCACTGCATTAGAAGTGGTTGGTGAAACAGAGGCTTTAAACCCAATCGCGATGCCTCTCCCTCGACGAATCGATTCTGAACCATGGTCGAATGATTGACTCCAATTCATTTTCTTGGCGAGAGTTTCAAGGACAAGATCAGACTCCATATGAGAGATCACAGTACCAGTAGCTTGTTTATCGCCATTTCTTAAAAGGTTGATACGACGAAATTCAAGAGGGTCCATGTTGATTTCGTGGGCAAGCATATCTGTATGAGATTCATACGCCCATACTAGTTGAGGTATTCCAAATCCTCTCAGTGCTCCTGCAGGCGGGCGATTAGTATAAATTTCAAAAGAATCTATCGAGACGTGATCGATGTTATAAGGGCCTGCAGCAGTAAAGCCGGATTTTTGAGCTACACGAGGACCAATATCTGCATAAGCGCCCCCATTCCAATATACCTTGCAATCCCTCGCCATAATTCGACCTGAAGCATCGAGAGCGCTTTTAATTTTGAATGTTGTTGCATGTTTACTGATTGTGTAGAACTGCTCTTCCATTGTTAAAGCAATTTTTACAGGCACTTTTGATAGCAAAGCTAAAGCAGTAACGAGAGCTTCTAATTTGATATAAACCTTCGCGCCATAACCACCACCAAGATGGGCGCTTTTTACACGAACCTGATTTTCCTGCCACCCAAGTATGCGAGCAATTTCTAAACGCACAAATGAGGGCATTTGCGTTGCGCTGTGTATCGTAATAGATTGATCTCCTGGAACAGCAATAGAAACCATTGGTTCAAGCGGAGTATGCATTGCTTGCTGGGTGGAGAATTCATGTTCAAACACCTGCGCAGCTTTAGCAAATACATCATCAGATTTACCATATTTAAGATGAAAATCAAGCGCAATATTAGTATTTTTTCTACCGAATAAATGTTTCAGGTCAGGAAATGTGCCTGAAGGCTTGAGTTCATCATGCACAATCGCTGCGGATGAAATGGCTTCAATTTCATCAAACACAGCACCTAGCTCCCCGTAATCAGCTTCGATTAATTGACAGGCCGCCTCAGCAGTATGAGGATCGTGAGCAAGAACAACCGCAACAGGTTCCCCAATAAAATGAACCTTATCGAGTGCAAGAATGGGCTGATCTAAAAATGCTGGACCGTAATAGGGGCTTGGAATAATTTTCTTAATATCTTCACCCGTAAAAACATGCACGACCCCTGGATAGGATTTTGCAGCTTCACAATTGATATGAAGAATTTTTCCATGCGCCATGGTACTTCTGAAAATTTTTCCGTACAACATTCCAGGCACTGTGAAATGGTGCATATATTCCGCCACGCCAGAAACTTTTTGTTTAGCTTCGATTCTCGGAATAGAGCGACCAAATTCGGGAGATTTGATTGTCATGATTGAGCCTTTTCCAAAATACTTTTTTGTATTGCGCGACGAACATTTACTTTAATCAGTTGATGTTTATAGCTCGAAGATCCCCTTGCGTCATCCTGTGGATGCACTGACTCAGAAGCTAACTCACTAGCCTCGCGAATCAGTTGATCGGTGAGTGGTTTACCTTGTAAATAATCCTCAACCTTTAAAAGTCTGGTAGGTGTTTCAACAACAGCGCTCAGAATAATTCTTGGCGAAACAATCTGTTGATCTTGAACGCCTAAATTAACAGCTACTCCAAGGGTAGGCCAATCATCCACAACTCTCGTCGTACACTTCAAATATAAGCAATGACGATTTTGAATTGAAGGGATAGAAACAGATGCAATGATTTCATCACTACTTAATTTAGTGGTGTAGTAGCCCTCATAGAAGTTTTCAATCGGCAAAACTCGAGAGCCATTCTTACTTTTAATCTGTAGTTGAGCACCAAGTGCAGTCATGAGAGGTGGCATATCCATGTGAGGATCACCATGCGCTAGGGCTCCGCCAACACAAGCAACATTCCGTACCCTGACGTTGGCGAGGTGTTTCATTGTTTTGCTAATCACTGAAAAATGTTGTTGAATGAGTGGTGAATGTTCAAGTTCGGAGAGCGTAGTCATTGCACCAATGTGTAGGACACCCTGGGTATCGATGGAGATACCTTTTAGTGCACTCACATTACTCAAGTGAATTAATGATTGAGGCTCATAAACCCCCGCTTTCATCATGAGCATTAAAGCAGTTCCACCAGACATTGCCTTAATGAGAGAGTTATCTTGCTGTAAAAAAGACACAGCATTTTCAACAGAATCAGGACTTTGAATTTCAAATGGTTTCATATAGATCCTTTAACGCAAGCTAAACAAAAGCGGCTTGAAGATTTTTGGCAAATTGTTGTTCAAGCTCTTTCGTTTTAGAGCGCAGAACAGGTTGGCCCATGCTGCCAAGTTTTCCGGTCAATTTCAAATCAATTGAATATTGAATCGTTGTTTGATCGCCATCCTTGATGAGATTTGCTGAAGAAATTGCTTGCAATCTACCAATAACACCAATCGGAGTTCCTTCGGTTTTAGCAACCATTTTTTCCGGAAAAACTTTTTCGATGATTTCAACCATCACTTGGAACTTGAATTGAATGTAGGCAACTTTAGTAGTTAATATGGCTTTAAATTGATTCTCATTAATTTGCTCGAGATCACTAACGCCTTCGATACACGACGCAAAAAAAGGCACATCATTGAGTTTATTAAAAACATCTTCTTGAGCGGCATTAACTTTTATTTCTCCGGAAAGAATCATAGGTGGTATTTGCTTTTGAAATAAAGGCGACTTGCACCTTTGAGTTAATCGAGAATCTTATTTTAGGGAACTTAGACCGTGAAGTCTAATGCTTAAAGGGGAGTTCCCCTATCTAAATCAAGCATAGCTTGCCTGATTAGGGTTTACGCTTATTCGATAAAGCTCGCCCCAGGCCAATTATTTTCAGTAATGGACTGATGAATAATGCGTTTGAGTTCATCGACTACCTTCCTGACGGCAAGAGACGGCTTGCGGGTAACGGATAGGGCCAAAGATATTTGACGATTAATTTCCGGATCAATAATAGGTGCTGCTGAGAGTTTTTTGTTCTTTATATCTTCAAAAATGACAACCCCAGGCAGTATGGTGTATCCAATATTGGACTGAACAAGACTCTTTTGCGTATTCATCGAGTTTGTTTCAGCAATAATATTTAATTGAATCCCAGAAACACCGCAAGCATGATCTAGAAGCGTCCGCAGTCCATGGGGTTGGGTGGGCATAATGAATGATTGCTTCTTTAAATCCCGTAGTGATACTGGTTGATCTAACTTCAGTTTTGCCTCTGGCGGCCCCACTACATAGAGCTTTTCATTGAGAAGAGGAGTAATTTCGATTGAAGGCGATGGTTTATAGGCATATAGAAGTGCAACATCAAGCTCATCTTTTGCCAGCCAGTCCTGCAAGTAGCCAACGTACCCGACCAATATCTGGATGGAAAGATTCGGGTATTGAGATTTTAGCGAGTGAATTAATCGCCCAGCCAATAAATCGCTCACACTAGGTAATAAGCCAACAACCACAGTGCCACTAATGGTTTCCGGTGAAGAAGTAATCTCATGTTTAGCCTGCTCTAACTCTTCCAGAGCCTTTTTTGCACGAGGCATGAGAAGGTGACCAGCTTCGGTGAGTTGCATGCCATGGCCCACACGCTGAAAAAGTGGGGTACCAAGATCCTCTTCTAGCATTTGGATTTGTCTTGAAAGGGCGGGTTGGACAATATGTAATTTTTCTGCGGCACGCGTAACGCTACCGTAAGCCGCTACAGCCAAAAAAGTACGTAATTGTTTAATTTCCAAGATATACCTTATCTATTAGAAGTCTGAATTCTCAGGATATTTTAAGCGTTGTTGCTATGAACTGACTAATTATGTCGAAATTGGATAGCTTGCCTAATTTTTTTCTATTGGACGAAGATGGTTTCTTGGTGAATACTCTGTGCATATTCAGGTAAGGCGAGATATGGACTCCAAAGAACAATCACTGATTCACCCATGGAAAGATGAAATCTTTCAAATATTTAAAGCTGGTGGCGTTAGTCAAGTCGCCTATGTGCCAGATGCTGGGCATGCCCAAGTTATTGATAAAGTATGGGCCGACAAAGATATGGCTGCGATTCCCGTCACCACGGAAGAAGACGGTGTGGCAAGTGTTTGTGGCGCCTGGTTAGGTGGCCAACGGGCTGTATTGCTCATGCAAAGTAGTGGCGTAGGTAATTGCGTCAATATGTTCTCGATTATCAATAATTGTCGCTTCCCATTTCTCACGCTAGTGACCATGCGTGGTGAGTGGGCTGAGTTCAATCAATGGCAGACCCCCATGGGGCGTGCTACAGAAGAGGCATTTCAAATGATGGGAATCAATGTTCTTCGGGCGGATCGTCCGGAGACGGTTGGGGAAGTAGTCAGTGCAGGCTTTGATGCTGCATTTGAAGGAGGAGACGCAGTCGCAATATTATTATCACAAAGCTTAATTGGCCGCAAGAAATGGGGTGTTAAATGAAATCGTCCTCATCGCAACATGGAGAGATAGATCGCCGGGTGTTCGTAAAAAAATTAATAGCTGCCTGCCCGGAAGCATTAATCGTCACTGGTTTAGGTTCACCGTCATATGATGTCTATGCGGCGGGCGACCGAGACCAGAATTTTTATTTATGGGGTGCTATGGGCGGAGCTTCGGCGATGGCCTTAGGACTTGCAATTGCGCAGCCTAATAAATCTGTACTTGTTATCACTGGTGACGGAGAGCAATTAATGGGTTTAGGAAGTTTAGCTAGCATTGGGGCGCAACAAATTAAGAACCTCACCATTGTGGTTCTTGATAATGGGCACTATGC
>CANFUO010000037.1 GCA_947450225.1 Burkholderiaceae bacterium
CGAAGTATTCTCCACCCCAGATTGGCATCACCTGGCTCGCGATAAGAGCCCACATCGTGCACATCCATGCCAAGCCAATGACTAGTGCGATGCATATAGAAGGGTTTATATGCTTCTGATTGAATTGCATCATCTACACTGCCGTGGGTATTTGAGTTAAGTATTTTTAAATCAAAAAGACCTTGCGTTAAGACTTTTAGAGCGGCTTCATGAGGTGCTTGAAAATTTTCTCCAACCGCACATCGTGTCAAAGCACTCTCTTGGGCGGCTAAAACAATTTCATATACTTTTCGTTGTGGGGTAGTGAATTTCCCATTGACCGGAAAAGTTCTAGTAATGTCAGAGGCATAACTATCTAATTCACAACCAGCATCGATCAGGCAAAGATCACCATCATTTAGAATTGTATTGCCTGCTCGGTAATGCAAAATACAAGCATTTTCGCCGCCGGCCACAATACTGTTATAAGCAACAGACTGAGCGCCGTGATGACGAAATTGGTATAGAAGCGCTGCTTCTAGATGAAACTCTTGGAGACCCGGCTTACAAATTTGCATCGCCATCAAATGTCCTTGAGCAGCAATCTGCGCCGATTTTTTCATCGTTGCAATTTCGTGAGCATCTTTAAACAAGCGTTGTTCATGAATAATTTTTTCAACGTTATGAAAGTCACTTGGAGTTTGGACCCCTTGGCGTGACTTCTGGGCAAGTTGTCCCACCCAATTACGCATATCAGCATCCTGACTGGCACTACAGGCAGTCCGATGATAAACATGCAAATAGTTCATCATGAGCTCAGGCATGACTTGGTGTATATCGTCGATAGAGTAGGAATGATCGACTCCTATCGTTTTGATCGCAGCTTCCGGGCCTAACCGAATACCATCCCAAATCTCACGTTCGAGGTTCTTTGGACGGCAAAAGAGGTGACTGATGGTTTTTTCTGGAGTGACTTGAAGCACGATATAGGCATGTGGTTCATCAAAGCCTGTGAGGTAGTAAAAATCACTGTCATGACGATATGGGAAATCACTATCTCTATTACGAGCTACTTCTGCAGCAGTACCAATGATAACCACACCACTTTGTGAGGTTTGTCGAACCACTTGTGCAAGAGTTTCTCGTCGAGCAAAATACATATCAAGATGAATAGCCATAGATAAGTTGGTCAGGAAGATTGATTTAATGCTAAAAGTCTATCAGGTGTTCCAACATCGTGCCAAGAACACTTTAATAGTTCCCCTTCAACAAGTAGACTTCCCATCGCATTTTTTAAAAGGGGAGCTAGAGGAGCTTTTTGCCCAGCGGTAAGATTCTCAAATAAGCTTTTGTGATAGATGCCCGCTCCAGAAAAAGTGTATTTAGCTTGTCCAAGAGGATTTGTACTAAGTTGCTCATCTGAAAGCACATGCGGAGACATGAGATAAAAATCCCCTTGCGGATGATGCGGCGGGTTTTTCACTAAAAATAAATAAGCGAGTAAGGCTTTTGCACCTTCAGCATGATCAATTCTTAATTGCTCAACAATATCTGGGATTTTTTCAAAAGGGAAATCTGGGATGAAGGTATCGCCATTGATTACAAAAAAATAATCACTTGGCTGCAGAAGATGTAGTGCTGTGACGATACCGCCAGCTGTTTCTAGAGCTGATTCTTCTTTTGAGTATTGAATGTGAAGACCTAGGGTATTACCATCACCAAAGGCTTCCTCTATTTTATTCCCAAGCCAAGCATGGTTAATCACTATATTTTCGAAATGATTTCTTTTTAAGCCTTCTAGATGGTATTGAAGCAGCGGTTTGCCAAATATCTCTAACATAGGCTTTGGCAAGTGATCAGTCAGTGGACGCATTCTTTCACCACGGCCGGCCGCGAGGATCATTGCGGGGAAGTCTGAAAAAAAAGAATGCTTCATCATTAAAAAGTGAACCCATCTGGTCTTTGGCGTTCTTGAGCGTGGTCCAAGATTCTGACTAAAGGCTTAAATAATGAATAGCGCTGCGACACCTTTTCCGTATAGCTTAATACTAAAGGTAAATCTTTTAAGTAGCCGTCTTTAGAGTCGCGGTGAAACAAGCGTGCAAATATTCCTAAGACTTTGAGATGGCGTTGTAGACCCATCCATTCAAAATCTTTATAAAACTCTCCAAAATCTAAGTTAACTGGCAAATTCTCTTTTTTAGCAGCCTCCCAATATCGAATGACCCAGTCAACTTGTTGTTCTTCAGTCCAGCCTAGATAGGCATCCCTGAATAAAGAAACCAAGTCGTAAGTAATTGGACCAATCACTGCATCTTGGAAGTCCAGAACACCGATAGTATCTTCCGGGGTAATCATGAGATTTCTCGAGTGAAAATCACGGTGCACAAAGACAGTCGGTTGTTTTAGGATGTTTTCAATTAGTTGATCAAAAATGGAATTTAAATCATGGGTTTCTTTTTCCGTCATTTCATATTTCAGATGTTTGGAAAGATACCAATCAGGAAACAATTGAAGCTCACGGCGTAACAACGCATCATCATAGAGGGGCAATTGGTCAGTCCCTGTATTTTTTTGGAGGGTGACTAGCGTATTCGAAGCTTTTTTATAAAAAACTGACGCATTTTCTGCATTAATCTCAGAAAACAAGGTTTTATTACCTAAATCGCTCAATAATAAATATCCAGCCTCAAGGTTGACTGCAAATACTTCCGGAGCCTGAATTTGCGCTTGAAGTAATAATTGGGCAACATGTATAAAAGGTTTGGAATCCTCTTTATCTGGCGGGGCATCCATAACAATAAAGCTGGACTTATCTGAATTGTCACAAAGAACGCGAAAATATCGGCGAAAACTAGCGTCGCTAGAAGCGGGCGTAATAGAGTCAACTTGGAGACCAAGTTCGGGAGCTAGGGTTTTAAGCCAAAGTTTAAGTGATTCAAATCGAGTATCTTGCATAATGATTCGTATAATAAATGGGTTAGAGAATTAAATGTCAAAATCATACTCATCCCATCGTCATCAGTTCATCCATTTTCATGTTCGTGGGTGGGCATATGCATTGCCATTAGCCCTATTTTGCCTGCACTTACCAGTTTACGGCGCGGGGGAGACTAAAAACCGATTTTTGCAAAAGCCGATTGCTTTAAAGTTGGATGACCAACTTCAAGAACAACCCAAGATAACAGACGATAAGGCCGTTACGTTTACCAAAAGTCAAGAAATTGAAGGAATCAATGATCGTAATATGATCTTGAAAAAAGAGGCGGAGATTCGTCGAAATGGCACGGTGATTAAAGGTGATGAGCTGGAATACAACTTGGATACCGACATTGCCAAGGGTGAAGGTAATGTCCGCTTAAATAAGCCAACCGCATCTTTTGCGGGCCCTAAGGGGCAAATAAAAATGGATTCCAAGGAAGGGTGGATGGAAAACCCTGAGTATGAACTCAAGCAAACGCGCGGTAGTGGGTATGCAAAACGTGCTGATTTCTTAGATGAGGATAGAACTTATTTAACAAAGCCTATTTATTCAACCTGTAACCCGGGCAATTTCGATTGGTATTTTTCATCAAAAGATATGTTAATTGATCAAGCCACTAATGATGCAACCGGTGAGGATGGGGTTCTACATTTTTTTAATACGCCCGTGTTTTATATGCCTTATTTCTCAATACCCATTGGAGATAATCGACGGTCAGGGTTTTTACCACCAACGATAGGTGTAAATACCAACACGGGCTTGGATATGACGGCGCCTTATTATTTAAATATTGCCCCGAACCGTGATTTAACCTTGTACCCGCGTTATATGTCAAAAAGAGGCATGCAATTAGGTGGTGAATTTCGTTATTTAGAGCCAACGTATTCGGGCGTTTTAAAAGGTGAATATCTGCCGAATGATAGCTCCTATGGTGCAAATCGTTGGGCATATACATGGCAACATCAACAATTAATAGCATCAGGCGTGACTGCTTACGCCAATATTAGCCGCGTATCCGATGACTACTATGCAGATGACCTAGGAAGAACAATTGGACAGGCTGTGACACGACAATTTACTCAAGAAGCGGGTGTTAATTACAACGTTGCTGGGTGGAGTTTCTTAACAAGGGTTCAAAAGTTTCAGACATTACAGCCTGATCCAAATAATATTGTTGTAGCGCCATATGATCGAGAGCCAGAATTAAACGCATTATTCCGAAATCTAGATTGGAATGGCGCCATATTTACATTTCAAGGTAATTTGACACGTTTTACTTACTCTGGACCACTGGACGCTCCAGGATTGGCAATACCTAATCGAGGATATGCCTCAGCAGATCGTGGGTTCATTAATACAGGGATTAGTTACCCATTCACTACGCCAGGTTATTACGTTACGCCTAAGCTCAGTGTTAGAGCCAACACGTACAACATGATTGGTAATGAAAATTACCCAGGCTTGACGCAAAGCTTTGCTTTACCAATTATGAGTGTTGATTCAGGTATGTTCTTTGAAAGAGATGCTCCTGAATTAAAGTCAATTTTTGGGCGAGATATGATCGTTACGCTTGAGCCAAGAGCTTTTTACGTCTACTCGCCGTATGTGAATCAATCGCAAATACCGCTCTTCGATACTGGATATGCGGGTTTTGGCTTTGCGCAAATCTTCTCTGAAAATACATTTGTGGGCAATGACCGCATAGCTGACAATAATAAATTGACCGTCGGTGTCTCTTCAAAGATTCTTGATGCAGATACTGGTATTGAAAGAATCCGTGGAACGGTTGCGCAACGTTTTGACTTTAAGGGACAGCGTGTAGGCTTATATGGCGACCAGACTAACCCCCCAGCTTATTCAGATTTATTATTTGGTTTATCCACACGCTTAAGTGGCAACATCAATATGGATTTTGCCAATCAATATAATCAAGACTTAAACCGAACCGTCCAATCTGCGACTACCGCAAGTTGGAGGCCCTCGCCAAGGAAAATGTTAAATGCCAGTTATCGCTACAATTACGACACAAGTGCAATGGCAACTTCTATCTATCAATATGAACTTTCAGGGCAATGGCCTTTGACTAATTCCTTGTACGCAATCGGAAGATGGAACTTTGATAAGGTGACCCAACAGACTTTAAATACCTTAGCTGGATTTGAATATGACCAAGATTGTTGGGCATTTAGAGTGGCAGTCAATCGATTTGTTAACACATCCCAGGTATC
This sequence comes from Burkholderiaceae bacterium, assembly GCA_947450225.1. GTDB lineage: Bacteria > Pseudomonadota > Gammaproteobacteria > Burkholderiales > Burkholderiaceae > Polynucleobacter. The sequence goes on from CANFUO010000037.1 coordinate 5,191, forward strand.
AACGACGCAAATATTTTTCCAATTAGAATTTAAGGGCTTAACTGGCGTAGGTAATAATCCTATAGATATTATGCGACTCAATATTCCAGGTTATATACCTGTTAATCAAAAACCGTTACCATTAACTAGATTTGAAACATATGAGTAAAAAAGGACACTACTTGCCTCATCATCACAACAATCATATATTGCTTAAAAAGATATTAGCCATCATATGCATAGCTCTTTTATCAGCTAATACGTATGCACAGTCAAAAGCTAAGCCAAAAGAAAAAGCAAATACATCTTCTGGTCAAGTTGCGCCGCCCGTTCCCCAAGTTACATCACCCGTCCCTCAGGTAGTAGTTGAAAAGACTAATTCAAATGACATTGATCGGGTTATTGCGGTAGTAAATCGTGAAGTAATTACAGAGCAAGAATTAAGAACGCGTATTGATATAGTGAGCCAACAGTTCTTAGAAGCAAAAAAACCACTTCCGAGTAAGGATATCGTATTGAAAGAGGTTTTTGAAAGACTCATTGATGAAAGCATTATGTATCAGGAATCTACTATGTCTGGAATCAGAGTATTAGATCAAGAACTAGACGGTATTTTGGGGAATATTGCCAACCAAAAGAATCAAACAGTTGAACAGTTAAAAGCGGCCACTGAAAAAAGTGGGATGCGTTGGGATAAATATCGTCAGAATCTTCGACGCGAGGTAATGATTGCTCGATTTCGAGAAAGATCTGTCGAGAGCAAAATTAAAATTACGGATGCTGAAATTGATGCCTTTGTAAATTCGCAGATCAAAAGGTCGCAAAATCCAGAGACAGTAAATTCTCAGGGCCCCGACATGATTGATGTGGCACAAATTCTATTACCAATACCGACTGGAGCTAGCAGCTCTGAAATCGCAACACTCAAAGCAAAAGCCCAGACTATTTATGAACAGGCAGTAAAAGAATCCGAGTTTATGAAATTCGCAACCCAACTCAGTAGTACGGATAAGTCTGTTCGAGTACAAGATTTGGGATACCGAACTGTGGACCGACTCCCGCAAATATTTATTGACGCCACCAAAGGTGTTGATTCTGGAGGGCTTGCGCCACAGGTAATTCAGAGCCCAGCGGGTTTTCACATCTTAAAAGTTTTAGATAGAAAATCAAATGGTTCAGATCAGGCAGCAAAAACAAATAAATCAGATTCTATTTTCATTACACAAAGTGAAGTGAATCAGATGATGTTGACAGTTAAGCAAGGTATGAATGAGGAAGATATTGTTCGTAAATTAAAAACATTCCGCGAACAAATTCGAGCTAAAACAGCTAAATTTACCGATATAGCAAAAAAATATTCTGAAGACCCGAATGTATTAAAAAATAGCGGTTATATGGGGTGGATATCACCAGGGCAGGTACCACCTGAAGTCGATGTGGCATTAAGCCGCTTAAATCCAGAGGAGTTAAGTGAGCCATTTCAAACAGAGTACGGATGGCATATTGTGCAACTGTTGAATCGTCGACAGGCGGAAGTAACAGGTGCCCAGCAAAAAGAGTATGCACGTGCAGCTCTGCGTCAGTCCAAGTTATTACAAGCAAACGAAGATTGGATTCGAGAGTTAAGAGACAATGCCACCATTGAATTAAGACCGCCGTACACCATTGCAAAATAGCTTATGGACAATAGCTATGTTCAATTAGTAATCACTTCTGGAGAACCTGCCGGCATTGGCCCACAAATTAGCATACAGGCAGCCCAGGCGTTTATCGCTGATCATCAAGATGTCAAGATTCATTTGCTTGGCGATCAGCACTTGTTTGATCCATATTGTCAAAAACAAGTATTAAGTGACCATCTATCGATAGAGCATGTGCCTTTAATTGCACCGAATGAAAAGGGCCAATTAAATCTCAATAATGCGCCCTATGTATTAAGTTTATTGGACAGAGCTTATCAGGGATGTATCGAGCACTCATATGATGCGATGGTGACTGCCCCCTTACAAAAAAGTATCATAAATGATTATGGACTTAGCTTTACGGGACATACAGAATATTTGGCCCAAAAAGCTGGAGTATCTAAAGTTGTGATGATGTTATGTGGTGAAGTAAGTCATGTTGCGAATCAGTCGCCGAAGATGATGCGAGTTGCATTGGTGACGACCCATATGGCATTGACAGAGATATTTACAGCAATAACAGTAGATGAAATTCTGAGTACACTTCAAATCATTCAGAATAATATCGCAAAATATTTTGGTATTAAATCCCCCAAAATCATGGTTGCTGGTTTAAATCCTCATGCTGGAGAGGGCGGGCATCTTGGTCGCGAAGAAATGGAAATAATCACTCCTGCCATCAAAAAAGCACAACACTTAGGACTATCTGTCACGGGCCCCTATCCTGCCGACACTATGTTTCGATATCAGGCCTTAGACCACGTCGATGTATTTCTGGCGATGTATCATGATCAGGGTTTAATTCCCTTAAAAATGGCAAGCTTTGGCCAAGGCGTGAACATTACTTTAGGCTTACCAATTATCAGGACCTCCGTGGACCATGGTACAGCACTAGACCTCGCTAAAACAGGTACAGCTGATTATAAGAGCATGTATCAGGCACTTAAAGTTGCCTATCAAATGGTGAAAAATGGCTCATCAAGCACGTAAACGATTTGGCCAACATTTTTTGACAGACCCGTCAATTATTAACGCCATTGTATCTAGAATTAACCCTCAACAAGCCGATCGCATCATTGAAATTGGACCCGGCTTGGGAGCAATGACACTCCCACTATTAGCGCAAAATATAGCGTTAGAGCTTGTAGAGATTGACCGTGACCTTGTTGATTATTGGCAGAAAAAAAACATTCAGCAAATAACGATGTATCAAGCAGATGCATTAAATTATGATTTTGCAAGTTGGAGTAAGCAAGCGATTGAGCAAATCAAAAACAGTAAGACAAACGGCAAAGTCAAAATCGTTGGGAACTTACCATATAACATTTCTACACCACTACTTTTTCATTTGATGAGTGCCATTGACTTTGTGGACGAACAACTTTTTATGTTGCAAAAAGAAGTAGTACAAAGAATGGTTGCAAAGCCAGGCGACTCAGATTATGGCCGCCTTTCAGTCATGCTGCAAATTCGGTATCACCTGGAGCATTGCTTTGATGTCCCACCGACTGCCTTTGAGCCACCACCTAAGGTAGACTCCGCCATTGTCGTCATGTATCCGAAAAAAAATCTACACTTCAGTACTGCCTTATGGAGTGCTCTTGAGAAATTAGTAGCAAAAGCTTTCTCGCAGCGACGAAAAGTCTTGGCAAATAACTTGCCTGAGTACAAAGATATTTTAAATTTAGATCAGCAAGTGTTACGCTCACGCGCACAAGACATCGATGGTCAAACGTATTTGCAATGGGCCAAGATACTTGTTCAAGAAACAGAAGGATAAGATTCAGCGTCAATTTGACGCATTTCTATTTCAATCCAATTTTCTATTTCACGAATCACAACAGAAGGATTTTTACCTTGTGTTGCCATACTCGGACCAATCGAAACAGTAATATGACCGGGATATTTTAAGAAACTATTCTTTGGCCAGCATTTGCCTGCATTATGAGCAATTGGGATGACAAAGGCACCCGTATCAACTGCTAGTCGTGCGCCACCCTTACGATACGGAATTTGTTGACCAACAGGTGCTCGGGTGCCCTCGGGGTAAATAATAATCCAGCATCCTTCGGAGAGGCGTTGCTTACCTTGTAGAGCTACAGCCATTGAGGCTTTATCGCGTTGGGCGCGATCGATATGAATCATTCGCAGCATCGCCATTGCCCAGCCAAAAAAAGGAATCATTAATAATTCTTTTTTAAAAACATAGCAAAGTTGTTTGGGGAATAATGAGATGTAAGCAATTGTTTCCCAGGCAGACTGGTGCTTTGACATTAATATGACTGGTTCGTTCATCATGGATGTCACATGCCCCATGCCTTGAATTGAATAAGTAACACCACAGATCCATTGAAGTGCTTTGATGATTCCAAAAGACCATCCACGTACATAGTTATACCGAGCAGAAATAGATAAGAAGGGATTGACGATAAAACAGCTCAGAGCGTAAAAAGTCGTAAACACAATCAGAAATACAAAAAAAGCTCCTGAACGTATGTAAATCATTTCACAGCACTAAGAAAATGATACACAAAGGCAGATAAGTCAGCATGAACGGCTGTATAGGGGGGGAGACCCCCTCTTTCGCGGGTCTTGAGCCCTTTACCTGTAAGCACTAAATGAGGCTCTGCGCCAAGACTAACAGGCCCTATCAGATCGCGTAGTGAATCACCCACGACGGGAACGCCTTTTAGTGACCCACCCAAATTAAAGCGTTTTGCAATTTCTTCAAACATACCTGTTTTTGGTTTTCTGCAATTACAGTTATCTTCGTCGGTATGAGGGCAGAAAAAAATTGCATTCACTTCACCACCGATCCTGGCTAGTTGCTGATGTAATTTATCATGCATCGCATTTAATGTATCTGTATCAAACAAACCTCTACCGATACCAGATTGGTTTGTACACACGACCACTTTATAGCCTGCTTGCGTTAATTGAGCGATAGCCTCGAGGCTACCATCAAGCGCAATCCACTCATCTGGTGATTTAATATAGCTATCACTGTCATGATTAATAACGCCATCACGATCAAGAATAACGAGTTGTGGATGGGTAGACTTCATTGTGCAAGTTGACTGATATCAGCCACCTGGTTCATTTGTTTGTAGAGTTGATCGAGAAGTGCTAAACGATTTTGACGCTTACTTTGGTCTGGGTCCATCACCATGACATCTGCAAAAAACGCCTCAATTGGAGCGCTAACTTTTGTGAGAAGTTCTAAGGAAAGCTGAAAATCTTGTTCTATAAACGCCTTTTTAAGAACTGGCTCGAGTTCTTGCATTGTGGCAAATAATTTTTTCTCAGCAGGCAAGTCAAATAGCTGAGAGTTGATTTGACTGATATTTTCAGAAGCATTCTTTTTCAAAATATTATTCAGGCGCTTATTTGCATTTGCCAGAATAGAAGCCTCAGGTAACTTTTGAAAGGCATGAACCGCCAAGAGTTTTTTAGGGACTTCATTGAACTGACCGTCAATATTAGTCAGGACAGCCTCAATCTCTTCGGTTGTAAAAATAATACCCTGAGATTCTTTTGCGTAAGATCTTAGGCGATCTTTAACAAATTGTAATATATCGGGTATCACTGCATTTGTCTGAACCTCAACTGAACTAAATTGGGCTTTAGTGAAACTTAACAGATCGGATAAGTTGATGGGTAAATTGTTTTCAACAGTCAGCCTACAGATACCTAAAGCATGCCTTCTTAGCGCATACGGATCTTTTTCACCGGTAGGGGCAAGTCCTATCCCCCAAATACCGACAACAGTCTCTAGCTTGTCAGCCAGGGCTAGAATCAATCCTACCCGGGTTGTTGGCAATTGGTCACCAGCAAATCTAGGTAAATAATGTTCAGCACAGGCCGCCGCGACTTCCACATGTTCGCCATCATGAATAGCATAGTAGCGCCCCATAATGCCCTGTAATTCAGGGAACTCACCGACCATATCGGTTAATAAGTCTGACTTCATGAGCATGGCAGCCCGCTCAGACAAATCAGCATATTGTAAAGACGTGGCTTGCGAATCAGAAAAATGTAAGGAAAGTTGACCAGACAGATATTTAGCAATTTGGGCAATACGCGTAATACGCTCTTTTTGATTGCCTAATTTATTGTGATAAACCACTTTTGATAATTGTTCAAAACGGTTGATCAAAGCTTGCTTACGATCTTGTTGATAGAAGAACTTCGCATCTGACAAGCGCGGACGAACAACACGTTCATTACCGGAAATAATAGATTCTGGAGTGTTTGTTTGGATATTTGAAACAATTAAAAAGCGATGAACTAGTTTGCCAGAATGGTCTGTCAAGGCAAAGTATTTTTGATTCGTTTGCATCGTTAATATTAAACACTCTTGGGGCACATCTAAAAATTCTTTTTCAAATTCACAGGCGTAAATCGTTGGCCACTCAACCAAAGAGGTTACTTCTTCTAACAGGGCATCTGGCATTAAAACTGCGCATTGCTCTGCTTTAGCAAGTAAACTCTCTCGAATTGAGTCAAGACGATCTTGATAATGCGCAATTACTTTGCCCGTCGACTTTAAAGTAAGCTCATAGGTACTTGCCTCACTGATTTCAATAGCGCCCGCTGATAAAAAACGATGGCCCATCGTCGTTCTTCCTGATTGAAGACCCAGTGCACAAATAGGCACGATATCAGACCCATGAAGCGCAATGAGGCGATGCGCAGGCCTTACGAATTGGACATCAATCTCTTTGGACGTGCCGGGATCAATTTGATAATGCATTGTTTTAGCAATGGGTAATTGACTGATCGAAAAATCAATTGCTTCCTGAAGACCTTGCGCCAATGTCACACCTTTTTTATTCAATTGAATATAAAAGGCTTCATTTTTACCTTCACCGATACGCTCTAAAGAACTAATTTGTGCATCAGCAACACCGAGGCTACTTAATTTTTTAAGTAGGGGTGGAGAAGCTTGACCATTTTCTAATAAAGCAATGGATACAGGTAATAACTTCTCTTTCACAAGAAGATCAGGGGCTTTATCAAGCACATCATTAATTAAAACAGCAAGCCGGCGTGGTGAAGCAAACGAACGAAAATCCGCGTGTTCAGCACAAAGTCCAAGCGATACGAGTTTCTTAATGATTTGGCTAGAAAAAGACGTGCCTAGTCGCTTTAAGGATTTTGGTGGTAACTCTTCTGTAAAAAGTTCGACGAGAAGTGGGGCTGAGTGACTCATACGCCGGAGCCTTTCTGAAGCGGATTTTTCAACATAGGAAAGCCAAGTTGTTCTCTGGACGCAAAGTATGCTTGGGCAACAGCTTTAGATAGGTTTCTAATGCGCGCAATATAAGTGGCCCTTTCCGTTACTGAAATAGCACCTCTTGCATCAAGCAAATTAAAAGTATGCGCAGCTTTCAGAACCATTTCATAGGCAGGTAGAGCGAGGGGGATTTCGATCAATCGCTTTGCTTGGGCTTCGTAGTTTTGAAATTGATCAAAGAGCCAGTTTGCATCAGAATATTCAAAATTATAGGTTGACTGTTCGACCTCATTTTGGTGATAAACATCACCGTAAGTAATATGGTCAGTCCACTTTAAATCGTAGACATTTTCACAGGATTGTAAATACATAGCAAGGCGTTCAATACCGTATGTTATTTCCCCTAATACGGGTTTGCAATCTAAACCACCTACTTGCTGAAAGTAGGTAAATTGCGTAATTTCCATGCCATTGAGCCAGACCTCCCAGCCAAGACCCCACGCCCCAAGCGTTGGATTTTCCCAGTCATCTTCAACAAACCGAATATCATTTTGTTGAAGATCAAGACCAAGAGCACTTAAAGACCCCAGATAGAGATCTAAAATATTGTCAGGAGATGGTTTAAGAACCACCTGAAATTGATAATAGTGTTGAAGACGATTTGGGTTTTCTCCGTAACGACCATCTTTGGGGCGTCGAGAAGGCTGAACATAGGCAGCTTTCCATGGTTCTGGACCGATGGCGCGTAAAAATGTAGCTGTATGGGAAGTGCCTGCGCCGACCTCAAGATCGACCGGTTGCAAAATAGCGCAACCTTGATTGTTCCAATAATTTTGTAGAGTAAGAATAATTTCTTGAAAAGTCTTTTTCATAAGAAGATTTTAACCTTTCAGGAACTTAAATCACAGAATAAGATTGTTCACCACGTTTTTTCTGGAGCCAAGCAAGCCATAGACAAAACAAAGAAAACAAAATAATGGGAGCATCTCCAAACTCAACGTAAGGTGTTTTACCTGACCGCGGCTGCACTGATCCAATCAGATGACCTTGTGTAAATAGCGGTAATTGAGACTGCACCTGACCTCGCTCATTGATAATCGCGGTTAAACCTGTATTGGTTGCACGAATCGTTGGTAAGCCGGTTTCTAGTGACCGTAATTGCGCCAGTCTGAGTTGTTGGAAGGGAGCTGACGTATTGCCAAACCATGCCAAGTTTGTCATATTAATCAGTAATCCAGGAGTTTGCGAAGCGCTTCGAACACGAGAGGCAATTTCACTACCAAAGACATCCTCATAACAAATCATGACTGCACCATAGACATCCGGTTGATTAGGCCTTGAAATCTTAAAAGAATCTTGAGAAAAATCACCCTTTTTAAATTGCGATAAAGGTGCCTGAATCGCCCGGACAAACCACTCAAAACCCGGGGGAATATATTCTCCGAATGGTACGAGATGTGCTTTTGTGTAGTAATACTGGGGGCCGCTTGGAGAAAAACCTTTCGCTTGATTGGCGTATTGATTATTCTCAAAACCAATAATTCCGGTTAATACATGAGTATTTGTATTTTTAACAAAAGCTTCAAGTTCTACACTCCAGTTAGGAGGCAGCTCATTCTCAGGAATTGAAATCGCAGTTTCAGGAGCGACGATTAAGTTGGCGGGTTTATCCACCAAACTATTCAGATAGTAGCTATTTTGATTGCGCAAAGCGGATTCATCGTAGGTCAGTGTTTGTGGAAAATTGCCTTGCAAGAGTTTGACCTCAAGCATATTTCCCAGTGGCTTTGTATAGTTGGTATTTTCAAAAAAAGAAATTAACAAGATGACAAAACCTAAAGAAAATAAAGGGAGAAAAAGTCTTCCTGGCGCGCTGCCGATTTTATAGGCCCCCCACAATACAGCGAACGTTGCCCCGAGAACTCCAAAGATAGGGATGAGTGCCATAAAAGGACCGCTGACCTGTGCATCACCAAAACCAATCCACGGAAACCCGGTCAAAATATGGCCACGCAACCACTCCAATAGAGTCCAGGATGCAGCCCAGGCGATGCCTGAGTGCGATTGCGAATAAAAACGACTACCCAAATAGCTAGCCATGCTGGGAAAAAATGCTAAAAAAGCTGCTAAAAGAACGACGCCACCACTAGCCATCCAAATGGGCATCCCACCGACATCATGAAGGCTGACATAAATCCACCATAAGCCATGACAAAAATAGGCAAATCCAAAACACCAACCTAATTTAGCTTGAAAGACGGGCCCATGAAAGTAATGGCGGTGAGTGAGTCGCCAAAAGAGTGCCAGAATCAACATTTGCCACCAACCGGCGGATGATGAAAAACTCATTAAAGAAGTTAATAGTCCAAGAGTGAGAGCGTAAATAAAGCTCAAGCGAGGCTGCATATTACACTTCTTGGCTAGGCTGTTTTTGGATAATTAAAATATGAATTTGACGTGGATCAGCACGCTGAATTTCACATCTTAAACCTTCGATCTCTATGACCTCGCCCTTTTTTGGCACTCTACCAATTTGATGAATCACAAGGCCTGCGATCGTATCAATATCTTCTTCAGAAAACGTCGAAGCAAAAACTTCATTGATTTGTTCAATGCTAGTCATTCCTCTTACGCGGTATTTACCTTCAGAGGTTAAGACGATATTGTCAGCCTCATCGTCGATATCATGTTCATCCTCAATATCGCCAACGATTTGCTCTAAAACATCTTCAATGGTTACAATGCCAGCGACCCCACCATATTCATCAACAACAATAGCAAGATGGTTGCGGTTACTCCTAAAATCTTTTAATAAAACACTCAAGCGTTTTGATTCTGGAATAAAAACAGCAGGCCTTAACCATTCTCTTAAATCAAAATCACTTTCCGTGGAGTGCCGCAGTAAATCCTTCGCCAAAAGAATTCCTATAACGTTATCGCGATTATTTTCAAAAACAGGAAAACGTGAATGTGCTGCAGAAATAACTTCAGGAATAATTTTTTCTAAAGGGTCACTAATATCTACCCAGTCAATTTGTGCTCTAGGCAGATGAATATCTTTTACAGCGAGCTCACTCACTTGAAAGACACCTTCGATCATAGACAGAGCATCAGAATCTAAAAGGCCTTCTAATTTGGCTTGCTCGAGAGTAGCTAATAACTCACTTCTTTTTTCTTCAGGCGTATCTTCACGAGAAGTAATAAAGCCCAGTAGGCGATTAAAGAAAGTTTTCGGTTCTGATTCTGTCATATTGGTAAAGAATAACTTAATCTTGTTTCAGACATAAGGATTTTCTATTTTAAGGCGTTTAAGAATAGCTACTTCTAAAGATTCCATGGCAAGAGCATCTATTTCATCCTCATGATCGAAACCTTGGGCATGCAGCATACCATGCACGATGAGGTGGGTAAAATGATTTTCAAGGGACTTGCCTTGTTTTTTGGCTTCTTTTTCAAGGATGGGCATACAAATCACTAAATCAGCCATGAGTTCTGTTGAGGGCGTATTTTCGGAAAGGCTAAAAGTTAAAATATTTGTCGCATGATTCTGAGCGCGGTATTGATAGTTAAGGCGCTTACTTTCCGCCGAGCCCACAAGTCTTACGACGACTTGAGCTGGTTGTTGCAAGGCTGCTTTTATCCATGGCCGAATTAATTTTAAAGAAAAAATAGTTGACCATTTTGTCTCCAGTGCCTGATTAGAATACTGAAGCTCAAGATTCAACAAATGGGAGGATTTACGTTTAATGGCTGAAGACATCATCATCTTGCAAAATAAGTTCACCTTTGAGTGAGTGCGCTAGTGCACCTGTAAATAAAACAGGCAACATTTTTCCGATGAGACGTGCGGCCACTTTTTTGGCAGGAATATCAATATTCACTACCCGATTATTTTCCGTACGTCCTTGAAGACGAAGACCATCTTTGGCCATACCTTCAATCATGACTCGTTCAGTAAGGCCGACCATGCCCTTACTAATCGTTAAGATATGCTCATCAATTAATGAAGTGAGTGTATGAAGACGCTGGACCTTGATTTCTCTAGAAAGTGTATCCGGCAGGTTAGCCGCTGGTGTTCCAGGCCTTGGACTGAAAATAAAACAGTAGCTATTATCAAATTTGATTTCATCAACCAAGGATAAAAGCTCTTGAAAATCGGCATCTGTTTCACCAGGAAAACCAACAATAAAATCGCTAGAGACTGGAATGTTTGGTTTTACCTTACGCATTTTGCGAATAATACTTTTGTATTCCAAAACGGTGTAGCCCCTTTTCATGGCCATCAAAATTCGATCAGAGCCATGTTGAACGGGTAAATGAAGATGATTAACTAATTTAGGTAAACGCGCATGAGCTTCAATGAGGCGCTGTGTGAATTCTTTTGGATGGCTAGTCGTATAACGAATTCGCTCGACACCAGGAATTTCAGAGATGTATTCTAAGAGCAAAGCAAAATCTGCCAATTCATCGCTCCCCTCAATTTTCCCAAGGTAGGCATTCACATTTTGACCTAATAGGGTGATTTCACAAACTCCTTGTTGTGCTAATGTAGAAACTTCAACAAGAACATCTGCGAGAGGTCTAGAAACCTCTTCTCCACGCGTATACGGAACCACGCAATAGGTGCAATACTTGGAACAACCTTCCATAATTGAAACAAAAGCAGCGCCACCTTCTTTTCTGGCGGGAGGTAAATAATCAAATTTTTCAATTTCCGGGAAATTGATGTCCACTTGAGACCGGCCTGAACGGTTCCGTTCAGCAATCATAGCGGGTAAACGATGCAAGGTTTGAGGGCCGAAGACCAAATCCACATAGGGTGCACGACTAACAATTTGTTGACCCTCTTGACTGGCAACGCAACCTCCAACACCAATTAAAAGTTCTGGTTTTTCTGCTTTTAAATCACGTAATCTGCCCAAGTCAGAAAAAACCTTATCTTGGGCTTTTTCACGGATGGAGCAAGTATTCAGAAGAATTAAATCTGCCTCAGCTAAAACCTTGGTTTCGGTATAGTCATTTGCGGCGTGAAGAATATCGGCCATCTTTTCCGAGTCGTACTCGTTCATTTGACAGCCAAAGGTTTTAATAAATACTTTTTTCATAAGGATAAGCCGTTCTCAGTAGTTAAGACTGGGGGCAAATCGCTATTTTATCAGGCGCGAAACCCTAAGGGGCATTTATATGAATCTAAATGCCAAAATGGCAACAATTGTCGGAATGATGGCAGCCAAGAGTAAATAAGTTGGGTTGACGACGCGATTCGTAAAATGCTCACGCAAAATAGATAAGCCAGCTGGATTAGGAGCATTTGCAATCACCGTAAGACCACCACCCGTTACAGCGCCGGCAACCAGAGCAATTCTAAACTCTAAAGAAGTACCATCAACGAGAGATCCCAAATAAGTAATCGCTGCATTATCTGTGAGCGCCGTGAGCCCAACGGTGCCATAAAAGGCAACAACAGGAGTCATGCTTTCGAGAACGGGTTGTAGCCACCATTTTTGAAGACTTCCAAGCACCACTAAACCCGCGAGGAAAAAAGCCACCAGCAAGGCTTCACGCAGTATTAGAGGGTTCTGATATCTTGAGTATGCGGTAGTAAAGCCGAGGAAAAACAAGAATAACCACAGAAAGACTGGAGGGTAATGAGCGAAAAAAACTACCCCTGTCAAGAAAAGAAGGTGTACCAAAATGACAGCATAAGGCATGCTTTCCTTTGGGGGCTCGATAAACTCTTTGGGGAGTTGCTTATGAAAAATGAGAGTAATTAATAAAGCATTAACACAAACAGCTAATGCGGCGCTATGGCCAAAAGTTGTGAACATAAATGGCGTAGTCCACTCCCAGGCGCTTGCCACCATAAGAACCGGTGGGGCTGCAAAGTTAGTTAAGGTGCCACCAATTGACACATTCACAAATAGGACGCCGATGATGGCGTATTGCAACTTGATGCCAAGCCCGGTTTTGTAGAAGCGATCCCTGAGCAAAAGGGCGGCGATGGTCATTGCTGCTGGCTCTGTAATAAATGAGCCCATTAATGGAACAATCGAAAGGCTAATAAAAAAGATAATGGTATTTTTAGAAATCTTAGTTACTCGAGAAGTGATATCTGCTGAAAAATTAATGCAACTATTAGCAAAAGTCAGGATTGGTTTAGAGGCAGCCACTACCATCACAGCAAAGACAAATAGCGCTTCAACATAATTCTGATCACTTACAAAATGAACCGCTTCTTTAGTGCCGTTCAGAGCAGTGAGAAAGAGTACGAGGACTAATGCCCAAAAACCAAACACAACCTCTACTTCTGCGAGTAAATGAAATAGACCTGCATGTTTTGGGTAAGAGTGAGAGAGCTTCTCAAAAGAAGAAACCATAAAGGTATGCAAAATTGCAATGACAAACAGGGTGGTAGCTACAATTTCAATATGAGTTGGATTCATCTA
>CANFUO010000038.1 GCA_947450225.1 Burkholderiaceae bacterium
AAATTTTGTTACGCGAAGGTATTTATTAAACCAATTCCTTGTGACGGTTCTGTGGAACTTGACGTGGGTAGGGAAAAATTGGCGCGGGTATTTTTCTTGTTTGATGATGGGCCATACTGTGCCGATTGAGAGGAATCTCGCGAGCCAACGTCTGCTTGACCAAGTTGCAAACCACTTTGAGACATCATTTCCCGCAGGGTGGAAAGGTTATCGTTAATCACTTGCCGGACATCGGCATTATTAGATAAAAAATGAACTGAAGTTTTTTGAGATTGATCCGTTTGTAACCGAACTTCGATTTGACCTAAGTGTGGGGGATTAATCGTTAAAGTGGCATTTTGTAGTTGATCTCTGACCATCCAAGTTACGCGTTGATGCAAAGCTGGAGCCCAGTCAGGACTTTGAAAGGGAGTTGCTAAAGTTTGCGCACTAGAGGAATCGGTAACAGCTTGAGAAATCCCAGTAATAGCTTGTTGCTTAAGATGTTCTGAAAATTGAACACCCGCAACAGTGCTATTAGTTTGGACTGGAGCATCATTTTCTTTCAAAATCTCAGTGGAATTTCCTTTATTTAAAAAAGAAAAACTTTGATCTGATGAATCATTTTTTATAGAAGGAATTGCAGGCGCCTCAGAGGGGGTAGACACAGTCTGATTGAAGGCAGTTTCATTAGATTTTTCCGTAATAAGACGCGCCCTAGTTTGTATCTGCGCCAGTTGTTGGACTAATTCTTTATTTTTACCATCATTTAATACCTGTTGAATTTCATCCGAAGTCATTCCTAAAGCAGCAGAACTCGGATTGCCTTTCTCTGGGGGGGGATTCTTAGCATCACCACTCTGGACATCATTTAATGAATAATCATTCGAAGCACTTCTGGCGGCAGGATTACTGAGAGCTGTCATACGTGCAGAAGTTTCTGGTGTTACTTCCATACCTTCTAACGAGTCCAAAGGCTTTGTAGCCTGATTATCCAATTGAGAAGTATTATTTTGTTGATGAGAGACTTGCACGACCATCGGCGTGGTCTGAGCCAGTGTTGCCATCATCACTTGTGCGTTTATCAAGTCACTATTATTTTGATTATCTATTTCTTTTTGAGTATTTTTAGAAGACTCTTCAGAATTTGAAGTAATAGATAAGGGGTCCTTAGTAGCTAGTTCCTTAGTTGTTAGTTTATTTTGAATATCTATTTCTTTTTGAGTGCTCTTAGAAGACTCATCAGAATTTGTAGTGAAAGATAAGGGGTCCTTAGTAGTTAGTTCTTTAGTCGTTAGTTTATTTTGATTATTTGTGGTACTTGGTAAAGCATTGAATAAATCAGCTAGGCTTAATTGATTTGTTGTTGCAGGGTTCGTTGTTACTAGTGAAGAAACATCTTCCTTCGAGGCTAAAGTCTTAACATCAGACGGGGTTGCTGGCGAGACTACATTAGCTAAATCAGCTAAATTAGGTAAATTTGATGAATTATTATTTGATTGAAGGGCGCTATTAAGTACCTTTTCAAAGCTCACTGCGCCCTCAACACTAGTCTCGGCTGTCGCTGTAGGTACGATTAATTGAGATGCTGTTGATAATAATGCTGGAATAAATGGTGTCATTTGGATCTCAATACGCGTATTTTCTTGCTGCAAATTCATCGGTGTTCTTTTGGTCTAAGCGGGCCTCAATCAGAGCAGCTTTACTTTTCGCACGTTGAGTTAGTGTTTCAAACGTCAATAATTTACGTTCACACTCTTGCCACTGTTGTTTTGCAATAGAAACTTGGTTTGTAAAAGTAATTACAGCTTTTTCTTGTTGAGCTATTGCTAGCTCAAGCTGTTGAATAAAGTTTTGCGAATTATGTAATTGCGAGGCTTTTAGGCCAGACAACATTTGTTGCTGAAGATTGACGCGGTAGTCATCTAGATAATTTTGTAAAAGATCAACCTTTTGTTCGCTATCTCGAAGCCCTGCAATTTCTTTTGCTAAAGCAGTAGCTGCAGCGGAAGACTGCGCTTTTGCTAAATCAACGAGGGTTTGGAGGACATTTAGGTTCATCGTGGAACTATTATGGTTCAACTTGAGGGTATTTAAAGCTTAGAAAAGAGCCGAAAGTTCCCCTAAACTCTGAGGAATGCTCACTTTTTCTAAAATTTCTTGCTGCAAAAAGGATTCTATTTGACTATTTTTGGCAATTGCCTCGTCTAATACAGGATCACTTCCCGCGCTATAGGCCCCAACACTAATTAAATCTCTATTCCGTTGATATCTGGAAACTAATTGCTTGAGTTTTCGCATTAATTGTTGCTGTTCGTTGCTGGTGATGCTGTGCATACTTCGACTAATTGATTTTTCAATATCGATAGCAGGATAGTGTCCCGCATCGGCAAGTTCCCGGCTCAGGACGATATGACCATCTAAAATAGCTCGTGCTGAATCGGCAATCGGGTCTTGTAAGTCATCACCCTCAGTGAGAACCGTATAAAACGCGGTGATAGAGCCACCACCTTCAGCACCATTGCCAGCACGCTCAATAAGGACCGGAATTTTGGCAAAAACAGAAGGGGGGTAACCTTTTGTAGCAGGAGGTTCACCAATCGCTAGGGCGATTTCACGTTGCGCCATACCGTAACGCGTTAATGAATCCATGATGAGTAATACATTTTTACCTTGATCACGAAAATATTCAGCAATTGCCGTAGAGTAAAAAGCGCCTTGGAGTCGCAGCAGAGGAGGATTATCAGCTGGGGCAGCAACGACTACAGAGCGTGCCAACCCTTCTTCACCTAAGATTTCTTCGATAAACTCTTTGACCTCTCGACCACGTTCACCAATCAGGCCGACCACGACAACATCCGCCGTAGTGTAGCGCGCCATCATCCCCAATAAAACACTTTTGCCGACACCAGAACCAGCAAAAAGTCCCATGCGCTGACCTTTGCCGACAGTTAAGCAAGAATTAATGGCACGTATACCAACATCTAACACTTCCTTAATCGGCGCTCTTCTTAGCGGGTTAATTGGTGGTGAATACATCGGGGCGGTGATTGAGCTATCAATAGGGGGGCCCAAATCAAGCGGTTTACCAGTAGCATCTAATACTCTGCCTAAAAGGTGATCGCCAACTGGTAAGCCGCGACCTTTGATAGCGGCATCATTGATGTCAAGCGTAATTTGATCTAATCGGATGGGACTAGGAGCGGCTTCCGATGGCACCACCATTGCTCCAGGCTTAACTCCTTCGACATCGCCAAGGGGCATTAAAAATAAACGACCACCTTCAAAACCAACGACCTCAGCTTCAACGCGCTTACCATTTGGGAGTGGGATATGGCAAGGGCTACCGATAGGTAATTGCAAACCCACCGTTTCCATGACAAGACCCGCGACACGAACAATACGGCCGTTAATTTGAAACAAGTTGGTATGAGCCACCTTGCGTTGGCAAAAATTGAGAAATTCTTTAATCTCAAAATCGGTTTCAACCGTCATACCGACGAACCCTCTTCAGGGTGAGACTCAATACCAAGTGTGGCCATTAATTTCTCAATACGTTTTTCAACCGTAGCGTCGACATCGTTGCTACCAGTTTCTAATCGACAGCCGCCGCGGGAGATGCTGGCATCATGCACAATTTTCCAACCAGAGTCTTGGAGAGCGCTACCTTGATTTGCTTCAATTAATTGAGCATCTAGGGGATTAAGTAAAAGTTTAGCTGGCAACTGTAAGATAGGTATTTGTTCAAGCGCTTTATCGACAACATCAAAAATAATTTCGGGTTGTTTTTCAATTGAGCGTAAGGTAATTGATTTTGCTAAGGCAATCGAAAGTTCAAGTACTTCTTGAGCTATATGATCTCTTGAGAAGGCATATAATTTTTGCAGATTAAAAGCAATTTCAGAAAGGTGTTCGATCGTTGCCTGAACATGCTGTTGTCCCTCGACTACACTTTTATTAAAACCCTCTTCATGGCCCGCTTTTTTCCCTTCTTCAAAGCCGCTGAGAAAGCCTTCTTCTTTTGCTTTTTCTTTGCTATCGACCAACTCTTGGGCAAGCTTTGCGATTAAAGGATTTCTTGATAAATCTTGTTTATTTTCTTTTAAAGTAGTTAACTCCCACCGCGTAGCACCAAGAGATTGATTTTTGTTGCTAAGAGGATCAGACATAATCATCATCAGTCACTTTGAGGTTGATTCTGCCTTCCTCAATCATCCGATTAATCACTTGTAAAATCTCGCGCTGTTGTTGCTCTACTTCAGCAACACGAACAGGGCCTTTACTTTCAAGATCCTCACGGAGGGTATCTGCGGCCCTTTGCGACATATTTGATAGAATTTTTTCTTTTAATTCATCTTTAACACCCTTGAGAGCTACCACTAAGACGTCAGATGACACTTCAGCCAGAATAGATTGAATATTCTTATCATCTAAGGTCATGATATCTTCGAAAACAAACATATTGTCTTTAACTAATTGCGCCAAATCAGGATTGAATTCTTTAAGACCTGTCATAACAGACGATTCTGTATCACCACTTAAGAAGTTCATGATTTCCGCAGTCACACGAACGCCACCAAGATCTCGTTTTTGAGAGTTATCGCTAATGGTTAACAATTTAGTTAATACGTCATTTAACTCATTAAGCGCTGCAGGTTGAACACCATCTAGAGTGGCGATACGCAGAACAACATCATTTCTTACAATAATCGGCAACTCTGCCAGAATTGCGCTCGCCTGAAAACGTGGCAAGTGAACCAGAATGGTAGCAATAATTTGTGGGTGTTCAGATTCAATCAAATCAGCGACAGCTTTGCTTTCCATAGACTTCAAGCTATCGATACCTGTCGAACCACGACGGTCTAAAATACGACCGATTAAAAACCCAGCATCTTCTTCCCCAAGTGCGGAGTTAAGAACACCGCGAATATATTCTTCAGAATTAATACCCAGGGCAGTCGTTTTTGACATCTCATCACTGAATGAATCAAGAACATCATTGAGGGTATCTTCTGTCACATTATTCATCACTGCCATGGCGGAACCAACTTTTTGAACCTCACGGCTATCGAGATACCGCATCACTTCGGCCGCGCGATCTTGACCAAGGGCTAGCATGAGGACAGCAGCTTTATTGATGCCTTTCTCACTCATTTTCATTCACCCAGTTTTTAATAATTCCGGCAACAATCTTAGGATCTTGGGTTGCCATTTCTTGAGCTAGCTCTAAACTATCTTTGCTTTGTTTGACGATTGCGCGACGTTGTTTATTTGGCGTAATCATATTGCCATCATTATCCATCTGTGGGGTTTGGTTTTGGTTCGAGGGGGAGCCTGCGGGCTCATTTACATTCGCACCCCCATCAATATTCATAGGAGGTGCGCCTGTTGCGGCAAATTGTGGTTGAGGGCCAGCGGTAGGAAAAATCACATCCTCATTAATTCGCTTGAGTAAAGGCTTTAATACTTTGCTATAAAGGATAAATAAAGCAATTGCGGTAATGAGGTATTGGAAGATAGATTTTGCAGTGGATAAAGTTGCATAAGGTTTCCAAAACGGATCTGGTTTTACCTCTTCTTTTTCCGGCTCTGTAAATAGGCTATTGACTACATTTAATGAATCACCCCGATCTTGACTAAAGCCCATTGCATCTTTGACTAGAAGTGTAATTTGATTCTTTTCGTCATCATTGAGAGGGCGGAAAGTGGCCTTGCCTTGGTCATCCACTTCTTTTTTATGATTGACTAAAACTGCGACACTCAAACGATTAATACCACCCATGGATTTAGAAACATAGTTAACGGTTTTATCCAGTTCGTAATTAACTGCATTATCTTTTTGAGAATTCGTAGGCGTTGGTTGGGCGGTGGTAACTGGAGGTGTGGTTGCCTTATTTTTACCTGCCTGATTAGACGCTGCACCTGGTATACCTCCTGGGGCGACGGCATCCATACTTGCTGACTCTTTGGTTTGTAAACTGCGAACTGAAGCAGTCTCAGGATTGCCATTGGGTTTGTACGTTTCACTCGCTTGCTCACTTCTTGTGAAGTCAATATCAGCCGTAGCTTGAGCATGCACATTACCTTCACCGACCATTGGAGTTAAGATAGATTCGACGCGTTTTCTAATACTTTCTTGGATTTCTTTGACGTACTTCATTTGCTCAGGATCTAACTGAGCGGTATCGGCAGAAGATTTATCATTGCCTGACAGTAATTTACCAGTTTGATCCACAACAGTTACTGCATTGGCTGTTAGTTCAGGCACACTACTTGATACCAAATGAATAACAGCATTGACCTGTTGCTTATCCAGCGTTCTACCCGAATTCAGATTCACTAATACGGAGGCTGTAGGAGTTTGCTTGTCGCGAACAAACACCGATTGTTTTGGAATAGCTAAGTGAACTCTTGCGCCTTGAACAACACCAATCGAAGAAATCGTTCTCGCGAGCTCACCTTCTAGAGCCCGTTGATAATTGACTTGTTCAATGAATTGGGAAGTTCCCATTTTTTGGTTTTCCATCAGCTCAAAACCAACGTTCCCACCTCGAGGAAGACCTTGAGCTGCGAGTTTTAAACGCGCATCATAGACCATTTCTGCAGGTACCAAAATAGCGTTACCGCCTTCAGAGAATTGATAAGGAACATTCATAGTTTGTAAAGAAGCGATGATTGCGCCACCATCTTTATCAGAGAAGTTTGTCAGTAACACACCATACGTAGGCTTTTGTCCCCATAAGAAAACCCCAGCCATAATAGATAAGACAAGCGCAAGCCCGGCTCCTAGGGCCAAATTTCTACCAAGAGATGATTGGAAAAAGCCCATAAAAGCATTGGGTGCTGGAGAATTTGTAGCCATTTATAGTATTCTTGTTCGATATATAAGTTAGTTCAAAATCAGTAAATCATTCAAGAAAATAGAAAGATTTATTTTTAATACCCTATTTTGCCTAAATTGTTTGAACTTATTGAGAAGAATAATGGGCAGAAAAGCCCTTTAATCGTTGTCTTGAATTACGGATGCATCGCTATGATGTTATTCATTGGTGAACAATCACTTTATTTAAGATGAGGAATGTGCGATGGTGACAGCGATTGGCAGTGCTGCTATTCAAGAAATGTTAACTCAAATTAGGTCGACAGTTGATCAGACCAAAAATGCGAAGTCTTTAGCCACAAACCCCCTGAGTAAAGCTGGTAATGAGGGAGGCTCATCTAAGGCTGACTTTTCTCAAGCGCTCAAAGCACACTTAAGTGAAGTTTCTCAACTAGAAAAAAGCTCTAATGACCTCGGAAAGCGTTTTGCTCTTGGAGATAATAATGTTAATTTATCCGATGTCATGATTTCGAGTCAAAAAGCAAATATTGCCCTGCAATCTACCGTACAAGTCCGGAATAAAATTGCTTCAGCCTATCAAACCATCATGAACATGCAGATCTAAAGCGGGTTTATTTTTTACCAGTTTTAAGGTTGGGTGGCAAGGCAGCTTCAATTTGATACAACCACGATAGAAGTTCAGCAACCACGCGATATAAAGTTGCTGGGATTTCTTGATCAAGATCAATGTCCATCAATAAAGCAACGAGTTCCTTTGATTCATGAACATAAACGCCATTTTCTTTGGCGAGTTGAATAATTTGTTCAGCAATTACTCCCTTACCAGATGCAACGACAACAGGCGCTGGGGTGCCAGCACCATAGGCTAAGGCAACTGCATTTTTAAGGTTTTTAGGCGTTTGAGTCATTTTTTTCTACTAAAAATTGCGTCATCTGGGTGCCGCTTGACTCTAAAGAAAGATTCAATTGATCTTTTGCTTGGTGGAGAAGATCTACAGATTGCGGATGTTGAGCTGAGATTCTAAACCCGGCAGAATTGCCAACTATTTGGATCGTTGCATTGACTTGACCTAGTTTTGGCAAACTAAACTGAACAGAGGTTTGCCAAGATTTTTCTTCAGGAGTTTGATTATTCGAGGATTGCTTGGGTGTTTCATCTTTAATCTGCCACTCAAAAGGCTGCCCCGGAAATAGTTCACCACGCCAAATAAATTGCCGATTCTCTTGAGCATTGAGTTGGGCTGGAATGAACTGTGTTTGTGGGGTATCTAATTGATTTTCAGCGGTAGATTTAGGTGCGAGATTATGATTTTGGGGTTCTTGCCGGACTTGATCGAGTGTGCGCTCACCATTGGCCCATTCTTTTAAGTGCGACTCATAAAATGCCCCGCTCAGTTGCACAGCTTGATGGAGATGCGTAGGTAATTCATTGGCAATGTTTTTCGCATCGGCAGGGGGTGTTGATAACAAAGCTTGGTTCCCCTTAATGAAATTTGATTGAGAATCATTAGGGTCGGCACTTTGTAGCAACTGTAAAAGAATCTTCGCACCCGTGCTTAAGTTAATATTTTCAGAAGGAGCTGGCGCAGGTGAACTCTCCATCTGGAAGGCAATATCAGGAGCAGGGTTTACAAGTTTTAATTGAATCTTATCGCCCACTCCTAATCCTTGCGGTAATTGCATTTGCAATTGTGGACCTTGTGTTTGTGGTGGAATTGGCGAAAACTGCACGGTGGCTTTGCCATCCTGCATCATCGAAGTAATAACTGCCTGAAAAGATTTACCAACGGCGAGTTGGTCAAAGCGTGTTTGACCCTCAATGCGAGGATCACCAATAGCAGCCGTACTCCTGAGTAGGGCAGATGAAGATACGCTGGGAGCACTTACCAGATTTAAATTTGGCAAGTCGGCCATATTTACTCCTTAAGTTAGAACGCTCCTGAATTGTAAGCGTATTCTAATTTCATAGAAGCGGAGTTGTTTTTTAAAAGCCCATCTAACTGTTGCATCCAGGGTTCAGTAATTTTACGAATCGCGCGATCAGTACCTAAGATGCCTTGAATTAGCTCGAACTTACGATCTAATAATTGACCTGATAATTTTGCCACAGAGTCATAACTTTTGAGTGTTTTGACTTCAAGATCACACTGGCGACCTAAAGAATAGAATTCTTCCCAGTTTTTCATTTGGGCGGCCAACAGCATCTCGTGTGTAATGTGATGCACATTCTCGTACAAATGAATTACAGTTTCTTCATTCATCGTTTTCATTACACGCTCACTGGAGAGTAAGAGCTTGCTGTTCCGGTACCGTTATAAGGTAAATTAGGCATTGCCGATTTGTTATCTACTTTTGGAGCAATTGCATCCCAGGTGTTTTTTAGATCTAACATGAGGGCGTAAACAGCTTTTAATTTATTTACGTCGTTATGTAAATTACACATAATCAATTCTTGACACATATATGCGTAAAGGGCATGTAAATTTTGACCGATTTCGCCGCCTTCCTCAATGTTCAGACTAGCATCAAGCCCCATTAAAATAATATCACTTGCCTTTGTGATGGCAGCGGATTTTTCCATCACATTATTGAGTTTCATGTGATGTTCGGCTTGCAGCATCGCGATTAAAGCACCTTCATACAGCATAGCTATGAGTTTATGAGGATTTGCGGCAATGGCATTTGATTCGATATTTGTCGAAGCATATGCTTTTGCAGGATTTTTATAAGTAGTAAACATGGGTCTAGGTTCCTTAATGAGTCATTTATGTATTTAATTTATTTACCAGATGCAATCGAATTTGATGTAGCAGCAATTGAACTTAACTGGCCAGTTAAATAAGTCGATGTTGAATTGAGTGTGGCCATCGTCGAGTCAAGTGCGCTATAGGTTGATTGGTATTGTTTTTGGAGAATATTCAAGTGCGCTTGCATTTGAGTTTTTTGCGATTCAAGTTGCTTAATACTTGTATTCAAGCCATTGGTTCTAGTGGTAATTAAGCCATTGGCACCAGTGAATGAATTAATTAATTGATTCAATTGATAAGCCACACCTTTGGTGTAAGAAACTGTTCCACGAGAACCTGTGGTTCCGCCAATAATTTGTAACTTCAGACCAGATTGCGGGGTATTAATAGGGCCTAGCAGAAATTGTCCTGAGGTGAGGGCATTTGCGCCATTTAAAGTGGCGACCATATCCACACCAGTGGTAGATGTCCCTGCGGCACCGCCTAATAAGTTGGATGAAGCATTTCCGGAGAGGGTAACAGAAGAAGCCCCGCCGTAACGATTCGAAGTAAAGTTTAAATTACCACTGCCATTAGCACTAACACTAATAGAAGCACCCAGATTAGAAAATGCGGTTGTGCCATTAATTTGAGCTTGAATGGCAGCCGCTAAATTAGAAGCGCTTGTATACGTAGCATTAGTTAATTGAATCGTTGCGGCAGTACCATTTAAAGTAACTGCAAGCGTGTTATTGCTTGGTCCAATCGTCAGAGTAGAGGGTGCGGCACTTGCGATCAATTTACCTTGCGTTGGCATCGTACCAACATTGATGGCGAATGTTCCTGGTTGGGTATCCGAAGTTGAGCTAGTGAACTGTACGAGCGCATCGGTGGCGCTAGCATTGGCTGCAAATAAATTAGCAACAGCATTGTAGTTGTTGGAAATAGCGGTATTAAGTTTTGTGTTATCAACAGCTAATGAACCATCCTTTTGGAAGGTAATACCAATATTGTTCAGTACTGTATAGCTATTCGAGCCTGCGGGCAGGGTAGATAAGACGATATTTTTAATTTGACGCTGGATGGCGGTGACGGTACTCTCACCATAAAGATCAGCGCCCTTGCGAGTTGCAAGATCATAGTTTGTCAAGCTTTTAAGAGAAGCATTGAGCGTATTGTAGGAAGAAACCAAATTACTGATGGAAGTATTAAGGCCAGAACTATTGTTCGTTAGTCCAAGGTTTACAGTGCTCCCCACATTCGTTTTATTCAGCGTCATCGTAACGCCAGAGATTGCATCAGAAATAACATTAGAAGCTTTAGTCACAGGAACACCAGCAATCGTTAAGTTAGCATTGAGTGCTGCAACTGTTTCTTGGAAATTTTGATTGCTTGGACTACTAGGATCCTCAGTCATGAGACTAGAAACAGAGGCATCCCCAGATACTGAAATACGCATACTATTAGCAGCACCCGTTTGGTTGTTAGACAAAATTAAGCGATAAGGGGAGGAGCTACCATCATTAATGACAGAGGCAGTAACCCCCATTCCAGCTGC
The DNA here is from genome assembly GCA_947450225.1 of Burkholderiaceae bacterium. Taxonomy (GTDB): domain Bacteria; phylum Pseudomonadota; class Gammaproteobacteria; order Burkholderiales; family Burkholderiaceae; genus Polynucleobacter. The sequence goes on from CANFUO010000038.1 coordinate 11,105, forward strand.
ATTGATTGCGTCACGAATCCCCGTGAGGGTGTTGTTTGAAGAATCGATAGTGATAGATTTACTAGCAATCCCATTGGATGTGAATGTAGCACCAGCATCGTAAATTTGGTTTGTTTTAGTACCAGTAATGGTGCCAAATTCGAAAGTTACCGTACTTGTAGATCCGGACCCAATCGTCGCGGTAGAACTAGATTGTCCATTACTGACTAACTGTTGGGCTTGGGCTAATTGATTAACCGTAATGGCATAGTTTCCAGCGACCGCGCCAACCGAAGTTGTCGCGCTTAATACCGAAGTATCAGAAGAAGTAGCGCTGACCGTCTTGAGAGTGTTGATGTTACTCAGACTTAAAACACTAGACTGGAACTGAGATAAATTACTTTGCACTTGGCCATAGGCAGTAATCTTAGTTTGAAAGCTATCTTGATTTTTTGTCAGTTGATTGAGTGGTGTAGCTTCAATCGTCATCAGTTTAGTGACGATTCCTGCAGTATCTAATCCAGAGCCAATGCCTGGAGATGAAATAGTGGCCATATTTTTCTAATACTTAAGCAGTGGTATTGATTAATGGTTGTGCACTTGGATTAATATCTATTGGTTTTCCAGAAGAAATCGGCGTACGAATTTGGCGGATAACCGTATTATCATCTTTTGAAATGACAGTCACAACAGATTTACCTGACTCAGGATCCGCGTCAAATTGAACACTCGTTAAACCAGTAGATTGGATTGACTGAGCCTTTGGGGAGAGGGCCACTTGCGAAGAAGGAGACTCATCGTTTGATTTTGTATCTAAAGATGTGGTCGGGCCATTCTTGATATTGACCTTGTTTTCGATATTTGATACCACGGGCAGCACTATCGCTGTCGTTGTACCCATTGTTTTGCCAATCGCATCCATATCATCCTCCCAGTAAAAAAACAATTCTATATATTCTTTTACGGTATTTAATTACGTTTCTTTAATCTTAAGAAGATTTGATGAAAATTTAATCAAAAGAATAACTTTTATTAGATTCTCATCTTTACTTCAGATGAGAATCATTCTGACAGATATAACGAGTTTTAATAGGTCAATTAAAGGGTAATAATGGCTTAATTTGATCAGTTCAATTGCATACTCTTTGGCATCAGATTACCCGAGCTTCCCAAATTATTAGAGGGGGATAATTCAGGCAGAAGTGAATTCGCGGCAATTGAATCACTAGGGACATTCGAATTGAGGAGGTTTATAACTGCTTGCGGAGTTGAGTTAGCTTGCGCTAACATCGCGCTACCTGTATTTTGTAGAATCAAATTTTTGGCCAATTGACTCGTTTCTGTTGCAAAATCAACATCCCGAATTCGACTTTGTGCCGCACTCTGAGATAGGCTAAAGGTCTTGAGGTCACCAATAATAGCGGTTAATCTATTTTGGTAAGCACCTTGTTGGGCGCTTGCTTTATTAATTTCAGCTAGAGCAGCATCGAGGGTATTAATAGCAGTTGTACCATTTTGCGAAGAAGTTACCCCAATTGGTACATTCCTGAGCTGGGTATTCGTGCCGCCGGTCACTTGATAAGAAGTTGAGGTTGAAAATGGTCCAACAGAACCAGTTGCACCAGTACCCACTAATTTATTCAAATCTGCCGTAAATTGAGGGACGGTAGTATTTGCACCAGATGGATAGTTTGACTGGTTATATAAAGTCGTGATAGCAGTGTTTAAATTAGACTGAACTGAACTTGAAATAATGCCAGCGCTATAAAGGGTATTAACTTTGGCACTAGCAGCGCCATAAATTGCCGAGTAGGTGGCTGAGGCACCGCTAATTGCGTTACCAATCAAAGTGCTTGGTAGGGTGGTTGGCGTTGAATTAATAGCAACAATACCAGGGCTTCCTAAGGTAACATTTACACCGACATTGGCCGTTGAGCCATTTTCAATCATATTTTGCAAATTTGATTTAAAGTTTGTCAGGCTCATTGAAACCGTATTGGAAAAACTATATAGATTTCCGATGGCGGTAGTTAAAGAGCTTTTGATGGAACTCGATAAGCTCGACGCTGAAATAGAACTCACCATCGCACTTTGGAGTAAGCTTGTTGAGTTATAACTTGTATTACTCATGACTGATGGAAGAGTAGATGTGAACCAGTTGTTTGCTTGTTCGCTAGATCGATCAGACGAAGATAGCCCATCTGAGAAAGAAATAGAGTTTGGCGTTGAAGAATTTGATCCTAGTAATACATTTTGAACATCATTGACAAAACCGGATACATTGCTTGTATATTGATATTGACTATACAAAGAGCTAATGGCATTACTGATAGCGGTATTGCCAGAGCCAGTGAGATAGGGGTTACTTAAAATACCTTGGATGGTTGTATTTGCAGCACTAACACTACCCGCTGATGAAGCCGCACTTAATACATTGGAGATGCTGGTATTGTTCGATGTAATCGAGTTAATGGCACTAAGCGCAGACCCTGAAATAGAGGTATTGATTGGACTTGCGGGAATAAATGCAGATCCAGAAATACTTGCGCCCATTAAGCGATTGAGATCATTCGCATAGGTTGTTACGCCAGCATTGATTGATTTTTCAGTAGTGTAAAGATTAGAAACAATCGTAGTTAATTCCGATTTTTGCGAAGTAGTAATCTTGTCGGCTGAACTAATCGCTTGAAGAGTAGTATCACGCACCGTTTCATAGGTGGCTGTTGAATTGCCAGATCCATCCGTAGTACTTTTTGCTGCATTAATCACAACGCCCAAATCATAGGCTTCGGTAGTGGTTGGGGTTTCAGTAATACGTGTAAGACTGACTGCGGTTGCGTTGGTTAAGTCTATACGGCTTAAAGAAATACGACTCTGATAATTATTTTGATAGCCCACCTGAATCGTGGTGCCACCATTATCAAAAACCGATTTACCATTAAATAATGTTGTGGCTTGAATACGAACATTTTCAGCAAGAAGTTGGTTGTATTCTTGCTCTAATAAACTCTTGTCGGCATTGGAGTAATCGCCGTTTAGCGATTGAATTGCAAGCTCTCTCATTCTTTGAAAATTATCACTCAATGAACCTAGTGCACCGGTGACTGTTTGTGAATAAGAAATGCCATCATTGGCATTGCGAATCGATGTTGATAAGCCGCTAATAATCGACGACATGCGATTAGAAATAGCATATCCAGACGCATCATCCGCAGCAGTATTGATTCTCAGGCCAGATGAAAGTCGCTGAATTGAAGCTTGTAAGGAGTTATCTGTTTTGTTCAGTTGGTACTGAGCAATCAGAGAACTTACATTGGTGTTAACTGATAGTGCCATACGAAATCCCTCTACTAAAAGTTGTCAGGATGTTTAAAATAACAAAAATACCTTGGAAAAAACGGGGGGAGGAATCCCCCCTAAACTCTTAGGTAAAACTGTTAAACCCAATTACTTTAACAATGTCAGAACAAAGCTAGGTGATTGGTTTGCTTGTGCCAACATGGCTGTACCTGCTTGTTGCAAAATTTGATTCTTTGCAAGTTTGGAGGTTTCAGCAGCAAAATCGGCATCAACAATACGACTTCTTGCTGCAGATTGACTCAAGCTAAATGCTGACAGGTTACTGATCACAGCAGAGAAACGATTTTGAATCGCCCCTTGAATTGCGCTTGCGTTATTTGCTTCAGTAAGGGCAGTATCAATTGCTAAAATCGCAGCATATGCATTCGTTTGACCTGTAGAGGCAGTATTGTTGGCGTAATTCAAGGTACCTGCTGTTGCTGCTACGGAAGCTGCATTCACGTTGATTGACAAGACTGCAGAGCTGGCTGCTTGCGTAACAGGGTTGGTGCCAAGTGAGTCTGCTGCAAAAGTAGTACTTGGGATGCTTGCACCGTTTGCTGCGGCAAGAGTAATGTTCAGCGTTTTTGCGCCAGCAGTAGCCACAGTTCCAACACTACCAACAACAGAGCCAACAATCTTTCCAACATCACCATAAAAGTTTGCTGTAGTTACTGTTGCCGCTGTTAAACCTGAAGAATTATAGGCACTATAAACAGCGGATAACGTATTTAGGGCATCATTTTCAGCGTTAAATGAAAGTTTTTGACTGTTGTTAATTGCATCAACCGTTGCATTGTAAATATACGCAATTTGATTAGCTGTACCTGTAACAGATGCCGTTGCAAAAGCATTCGCGGTAGAAACAGCTGAACCAATATCCTTGTACGCTAATTCGGCAGTGCTGTCAGTAATTGTAGAGGTTCCTAATGCTTGAGAGCTTGATAAAGGATTACTCGTCATATTGACACGGTCATTAGATGTTGTGCCAAAGCCAATTTGGAATACAGTATCTCGGTTTTGGAATACATTCACACCGTTAAACGTCGTGCTTTGTTGAATACGGTTTACTTCAGTTTGCAATTGGCTATATTCTTGATTGAGTAAAGATGTATCTGATGAAGAATTAGATCCGTTTGCAGCTTGTACAGCAAGTTCACGCATACGTTGTAAGTTATTCGTAATTTGTGATAAAGCCCCAGTAGTAGTTTGTGAGTATGAAATACCATCATTAGCATTTCTAGACGCAACAGCCATACCGCGTACGAGTGAATCCATGCGGTTGGAAATAGCAAATCCAGATGCATCATCGGCTGCAGTGTTAACCCTGAGTCCTGATGATAAGCGTTGAATAGTAAGTTGTAATGCATCTTGCGTCTTTGATAAATTATTTTGCGCAATTAATGAGGTGATATTAGTGTTAATGACTGCGGGCATGATAAATCTCCTTTAGAACTAAATACTTCGACGAATGGGTGAGGCTTACTTACATTAACGACAGAAGGCATGGGAACTTTAGTAAATAAATAAACTTTTTTAAAAGTATTAAGTTTTTTTAATTTTGATATGAGCCTTTAAATATAAGGCTTATGGGAGATTGAAGATTCTTTTTGAGAGGCTAAAGAGCTAGGCTTACTATCTATTACGGCAAAGCATAAGAAAACTTTAGGATAAAAATACGAAAAAATAAAAAATATATACCTAAAGTAATTTTTAATAGAAATTATTAACCAGAGGAATTGTGATCCATACAACAAAAAAGAGGCTCACAGGCCTCTTTCAAGAGATTGAAAGAAATGCTTCAGAGTCCAGAGAGGAGTGCAAGCACATTAGAAGATGATTGATTGGCTTGGGTGAGCATGGCAGAACCGGATTGCTGCAAGATCGAATTTGTAGATAACTTTGCAGTCTCTGTAGCAAAATCAGCATCAACAATACGACTTTTTGCAGCTGTTTGGCTTTGTGAAAAAACAGTTAAGTTACTAATGACGGCTGATAATCTATTTTGTACAGCACCTTGTTGCGCACTTGCATTATTGACTTCAGATAATGCTAGATCAATGGCCGTTATAGAAGATAATGCATTTGATTGTCCGCTTGTTACTGAGCTCGGAGCAGATTCATAGACTCGTCCAGTTCCAACACCAGCCTCAACCCCACGGATAATGCGACCTTGTCCAGTGGATGGATTCCAGATTTCTACTGCGGGTGCATCGGGTATAAAGCCACTCGTTAAGTAGGATCTAGCACTAACAAGACAGTAAGAACCAGGATTCTGATTAACTGTTAATAATGATGTTGCATCAATTGCAAAATAAGTTAGAGTGGCAAAAGAAGGTTGTGCATAAGCACTAAAGTAAGCTTGTTTAATTTTGCCTAGTAAATCAATAGCAGAATCTTTAGAACTAGAAGATAGTTTTTGACTAGAGTTAATCGCATCAACAATAGCATTGTAAACATCATTAATCTTTTTCGACTCTGAGCCTGTTGCAGTTGCAACTGCAGAATTAATTGCCGCCAAGAGTTCTTGAGCGGTACTCGTTGTAGTGCCATCAGTAATGGTATTTCTTGATAATGCTTTTACATTGTTTAATGCAGTGCCTTGAATGTTGATGCGGTCATTCGAACTTGTATTGGCACCTATTTGAATCACGGTATCGGTTGCAGAAAAAATATTCACATTATTAAACGTTGTACTATTTTGAATACGTGCAACTTCAGCTTGTAGTTGGTTAAATTCCAGATTGAGTTGTGCAGTATCAGACGATGAGTTTGAGCCATTAGCAGCTTGCACAGCGAGTTCGCGCATCCGTTGCAAGTTACTCGAGATCTGTGCAAGAGCGCCAGATGCAGTTTGTGAGAATGAAATAGCGTCATTAGCATTGCGTGTTGCGACCGCCATACCACGTATTTGAGAATCTATCCGATTAGCAATCGCAAAACCAGAGGCATCATCGGCTGCCTTATTGACGCGTAGGCCAGAAGACAAGCGTTCAATGTTCACTTGAACTGCATCGCTCGTTTTTGCCAAATTATTTTGAGCAATAATGGAGGAAATATTCGTATTAATCACTGTCGGCATGATAAATAGCTATTTTGAATAATTAGTAATCTATATTTAGGTCAAATGAATTATAAAAATCAATACTTTTTAAAAAAGGGGTCCGAAGACCCCTATCAACTAACTACTAAGGATTCTGATATTACTTGAGTAAAGAAAGTACGCTAGACGGCAACTGATTTGCTTGTGCAAGCATTGCAGTACCCGCTTGTTGCAAGATCTGGTTCTTCGATAACTTCGCAGTTTCTGCAGCAAAGTCAGCATCGACAATACGGCTCTTCGCAGCTGTTTGGCTTTGTGAGAAAGCTGTTAAGTTACTAATCACCGCTGAGAATCTATTTTGCAAAGCACCTTGTGTTGCAGATGCTGTATTGACTTCAGTTAAAGCATTGTCAATAGCAGAGATCGCAGAAAGTGCTAATGTTTGTCCTGAAGCTGTTGTCTGCGTAGCCAATAAAGTACCTGCCGTACCTGTCGCTCCAACGGATATCGCATTGACGTTAATTTTTAATGCAGTAGAGGCATTCGTAACAGTAACTGGGTTTGTCCCCAATGAATCAGCCTGGTAGGTTGAGCCGGTTGCAGCAGTTGAAGCAGTAGTTAATACTGCAGTTAATGTTAAAGCTCCTGCAACAGCAGTTCCACCAACTACCTTTGAAATATCTGTAAAGTAATTTGCTGAAGTTGCAGTTGCAGCGGTAACACCAGAGCTGTTATAAGCACTCGTTATAGCATTAACTGTATTAA
>CANFUO010000039.1 GCA_947450225.1 Burkholderiaceae bacterium
CAACGGCACCATTTGTCCATGAATACTGGGAAGAGGTTTATTTGGTGAGTGGTGATTTAACCGTTGGTAACGACGTCAATGGCAATGGTGGCATCTCGTTTGAGCCCGGAACTTATGCCTGTCGTCCGCCAGGAACTCCCCATGGCCCATTTAAGTCAGAAAAAGGCTGCTTACTTTTAGAGATTCATTATTTTGATAACCAAAAGTGATGAGTTTGTGAGCATCGTTCAAAACGATTGAAGTGATTCACTCCACTTTGGGGCGTAACGTTTTCCTGTGAAGACGCATTTGACCCAAAGCATATGCGTTTAGCAGTTAGGGGGGGGACCCTATGAATTTCTTTCCTGCTAGATTACCTGCTATCAGATTTGCAAAGATGACTCCTACTCAACCGATATAAGGGGAAATACCTAGGGTAAAACCTTGTTGAACCCCGAGTGAAAGTGTTAAATTAGTCATTACAAATAAATTAATGATAAGAGACAGAATAAGGTAAACCTTTGTCATCAGAAATACTTAAATTCATAAAGGCAAAGCGAAACTATCTTATGTATTACCACTTATGACACTGCCAATTCTTGAACTTCGCTCGATCAGCAAATACTTCCCGGGTATTACCGCATTAGATAACGTTTCCTTTGATGTTTATTCAGGTGAAGTGCATATGTTGCTTGGTGAAAACGGCGCAGGTAAATCAACGCTCATGAAAGTCTTGTGTGGTGCCTATCTAGCAGATGGTGGTGAAATTTACCATCAAGGACAGCGCGTTCATATTCACAATCCTAGCGATGCAAGAGCTTTAGGCATTGCCGTTATTTTTCAAGAATTTTCTCTCGTACCTTATTTAAATATTGCGCAAAATATTTTTTTAGGCAGAGAGTATTCCGGATTGATACCGGGTACCCTCGATCATGCACGCATGCACAAAGAGGCCAAGCATTGGTTAAAAGAACTATCTCTCGATATTGATACACATACCTTGGTGCACACGCTCGGTGTGGCACAGCAACAGATGGTCGAAATCGCTAAAGCGCTTTCACAAAATGCCAAGATCCTAGTCATGGATGAGCCCACCGCAGCACTCTCCGATCGTGAAACGACATTACTCTTTGAGATGATTCGTAAGTTGCAGTCAGCAGGGGTTGCTATTATTTACATTTCTCACCGGATGGCAGAAGTCTTTAGTATGGGCGATCGCATTACCGTATTGCGAGATGGCAAACAAGTAGGCTCAGCAGATCCCAAAACTACCACTCCCGATGAACTCGTGAAAATGTTGGTTGGTCGAAGTGTTGATATGGCCTATGCCAGAAATTTCCAGAGTAGTCCTGGAAAAGTGGCATTAAAACTTTCTAATCTTTGCTCAGAAAATGGCATAGAGGATATCTCCTTAGAAGTTCGAGAAGGAGAGATCGTTGGACTGGCTGGATTAGTCGGAGCAGGGCGAACTGAAGTGGCGCGTGCAACCTTTGGTGTGGATAAAGTCAGTTCTGGCACCGTTGAGATTTTTGGTAAAAATCGAACAGGGGAGCCATTTAAGTCTGTTGATATGGGGTTGGCATTGATTCCAGAGAGCAGAAAAACAGAAGGGCTGGCATTAATTCGGTCTGTCGAAGAAAACATCATCCTCTCTGGATTAAAAAAGATTTTCCCAAGTTCTTGGATCAACAACAAAAAAGCGCAGCAAATCAGTGAAGACCTTATTCGTAAACTGCGGATTGCTACACCATCAGGTAAGCAATCGACCCAATTACTCAGCGGTGGTAATCAACAAAAAATTGTGATTGGCAAATGGCTCACGACTGATTCGAAGATCTTTATCTTTGATGAACCCACGCGTGGTATTGATGTTGGTGCTAAAGCGGAGATTTTTGCTCTAATTTATAAACTCGTACAAGATGGCGCAGCAGTCCTCATGATTAGCTCTGAGTTATCAGAAATCGTCAATGTATGTGATAAGGCCTATGTCATGCGCGAAGGAAAAATCTCAGGACTTTTAGAAAAAGAAGCCTTAAATGAAGAGAATATTTTGAAGTTGGGAATGACCGATGCGTAACACGACGATGAGCCAGGGCTCAGCGATGACAGAAACACTCAAGCGTATACCTGGTGTGGCACTCATGCTATTTGTTTGTATGCTGGTATTTTCTGTACTCAATGCAGATTTTTTGTCGATCGCTAATCTGACCAATATTGGTGTGCAGTCCACGATCTTACTCATGATCTCTTTGCCGATGACATTGGTGATTATGGCCGAAGGCATCGATATGTCGATTGGTGCATTGCTCACCTTTTGTGGTGTGATTGCGGCCTATTTTTTAGCCTTGACGCATAACGTACCCCTAGCAATCTTGATGGCACTCGTGGTTGGGCTAGTCATCGGTATCGTTAACGGCGTTATCATTGTGTACCTCAACATGCCACCCTTTGTGGTTACCTTAGGTATGCTGGGTATTTGTCAAAGTTTGGCTTTAATTTTGACCGATGGACAAACCATCTCTGATGTGGGAGAGACTATTGGCCTTGCTTATCGTGGTGACTTTCTCGGTATTCCGTTACCGATTTATTTCGCGATCGTTAGTTATGCAGTGATTCATCTCTTGCTGTATCACACCCGCTTTGGAACCTATGTGTTTGCCATTGGTGGTAATCGAGATGCACTCAAGCTCGCAGGGGTGCGTGTCAATTTACACCATATCGCCATTTATGCATTAAGTGGTGTGATGGCAGGAGCTGCTTCGGTGTTATTGACGGCGCGCATGAACTCAGGTCATCCTACTGCAGCCATTGGTATGGAATTTGATGCGATTGCAGCAGTGATTGTTGGTGGCACATCCTTTGAAAAAGGGAATGGTTGGTTATTTGGAACTTTCTTAGGCGTTATTACTGTTGGTGTATTGCGTAATGGCCTGAATCTTGTTGGCGTGCAATCGTCTATTCAAGTGGCAAGTATTGGACTATTGGTGTTGGTGGCATTACTGCTCGATAGTTTTAAAAGTAAGGCTTAACAACTCATGACCAATTTACTCGTCGAACTTAAAACCTCAGCACAGCTCAAAAATTTATTTTTTAGGCTAGTCGTTGTTGTCATGATTTGTATTGTGTTGTCATTCTTAACAGAAGCTTTTTTTACGACTAATAATTTACTCAATGTATTAAGACAAGCTAGCCTCTTATTTTTGATGGCCTCAGGATTAACGCTAGTGCTTCTTACGGCCGGCATTGATTTATCAGTGGGAGCGAATGTTGGAATGTCTGCCTGTGTGGCCGCCGTTGTCATGACGAATACTGGGTCTACACTCTTGGGTTTTGTTTCCGGCATTGGTTGTGGCATGCTCATTGGGGTTGGTAACGGCTTATTAGTCACAGCCTTACGATTACCATCATTTATTGCAACCTACGGCATGCTGTGGATCTTACACGGTTTAACCTATTACTTTATGGCGGGTACGACCATTAACGGCTTTGAAAAATCCTTCCGCTTTATTGGTAGTGGTTATATGTACGGGATACCGGTGCCGATTTACATTATGAGTGTCTTTTTAGTATTAGGTTCTATCTTTACCAAATATTCGATCTATGGTCAGCAAATTTATGCTGTTGGAGCAAATCCACTTGCAGCACGATTATCAGGAGTACCAGTGAATCGTCGTTTAATGCTGGTTTATATTCTGAGTGGAGTGACAGCGGGACTGGCGAGTTTAGTTTTTTTGGCACGCTTAAATTCTGCAGAAGGCGACATCGGGGAAAGCCTGACATTGCCCGCAATTGCTGCCGTGTTGATTGGCGGAACTTCCTTATTCGGCGGCGTTGGAACGCTCTTTGGCACCTTGATTGGCGCACTTATATTGACATTAATTTTAAATGGAATGAACATTTTGACTATCGATGCCAACTATCAAGCATTGGTGACAGGAGTGATTATTATTCTGTCCGTATTTTTAGATTTACTCTTTAGGAGGAAAAGTTCCTCTTGAATAGGTTTTACATTACCACCGTAGTAATTCATCATTAACTAGGAGACTCTGCAAACATGAAACATCATCGCTTACTATGTACTTCCGCTGTACTCTTGACTATGACTACTGGTCAGGCTTTTGCTGACGGTGAAAAAATCGCCGTTTTTACTAAAAACCAAACCAATCCTTATTTCCAAGCATTTCGTTTAGGTTCAGACTCAGCAGCTAAGCAAATGAATGCCAGCACCACGCATTATGTCCCGACCAAGCCAGATAGTATTCCTGAGCAATTAGGCGCGATTGATGATGTGGTTGTTAAAAAACCAACTGGTATTGTTTTAATTCCGGTAGATTACAAAGCGATCAATCCAGGCGTTAAAAAAATTAATGATGCAGGAATTCCTGTAGTCAATGCCACCGACCGTGCTGAGGCTGGAAACTTTGTAAACTGGGTAGGGGCAGATGATTTCTCTACTGCAAATGCTGCAGGAAAAGCATTAGTAAAGGCTCTGAATGGTCAAGGTAATGTCATCATACTTGAAGGTGTGCGTGGTGTTGTCGGCAACACCAACCGTGTAAATGGTTTTAAGAAAGCCATTGAAGAAGCTCCTGGAATCAAACTAATTGCATCACAGACAGGTAACTACCAACGCTTACAAGGTTTGCAAGTGATGGAAAATCTATTACAAACTTATCCGAAGATTGATGGCGTGATGGCAGCTAATGATGCGATGGCTAGTGGTGCTATCGAAGCATTAGAGGGCGCTAATCGTAAAGCATTAGTCGTTGGTATTAATGGTAGTAAAGAAGCGGTTGAAGCTATTAAAGCTGGCAAGATGTTAGCCAGTGGCGATGCTGCACCATTTTATCAAGGTTGTTTTGCGACGATGTCATTGATTCGTTCTATACGTAATATGCCAGTCCCAAAAGAGATTGTTTTCCCACCGATGGTCGTGGAAAAAGCAACGCTTGCTAATTATGACGTCGCTCCAGACAAGCAAACTTGTCCAGCATGGAACACGATTGTTAAATAAGCAGAAATATTTTCTTTAAGCAACCCAAGCTTACGCAGATGTAACGTAAGCTTTTTTATTTAGTAAAGGTAACAATGTCAATACAACACTTCGACCCGCAGCAGATGTTTTCAGTGGCAGGTAAGTCCATTCTTATTAGTGGGGCAACCGGCACACTCGGAACTGCGACAGCCATCGGGCTCGCTAAAGGCGGCGCACGTTTAACTTTGGCAGATAACAACGCCAATGGCTTAGAAGCTCTTGCAAAGGAGATAAGAGCACTAGGTGCGCAAGTCGCTGTCGTGCCTTATTGGCCTGATACGGAAGAGCACGCAATGGCAATGGTCGCCACAGCGGTCGAACATTTCTCTGAAATCAATGGCATGTTGATCACCAACGGCACTAATTTCGTGGCAGACATTGTGGATATGCCCGTCGACTCTTGGCAAAGCGTCATGGATGCGAACTTACGTGGACCATGGTTAGCCTGTCAAGCGGTTGGACGGCAGATGATTGCCCAAGGCAAAGGGGGAAGTGTTGTGGTTCTTTCCTCCACGCGGGGTAAGTTAGGTCATCCCGCTGGATATACCGCTTACTGCACATCCAAAGGTGCGATTGATGCACTTGTGCGGACACTCGGATGTGAGTGGGGTAAACATGGTATTACGATCAATGCGGTTGGCCCGACAGTATTTCGCTCGCCAGTATCTGCATGGATGTATGCCGAAGATGGTCCAGGTAAAGTCACACGCGAAGGCATGCTGAGTCGTATCCCGCTTGGACGTTTAGGTGAGCCAGAGGATATTGTTGGCAGTATTTATTTTTTATTAAGTCCTGCGGCGCAGTTCTGCACAGGTCAAACTTTATATGCTGATGGTGGTTACACCGCAGGATAAATCAATGACGAAAAGAAGGATACTATGAAAGCAGCTGTGGTTGGATTAGGTTGGTGGGGTAAACAAATCATTACTTACCTCAAGACCAGTGAAAAAATTCGTGTAACACATGGAGTTGATCTGAATATTGCTCATTTAGATGATTTTGCAAAAGAAAATCATTTGGTATTGGTGAGTAAAATTGATGAAGTATTAAAAAATCCAGCTATTGATGCCATTATCTTAGCGACACCGCATAGCATGCATGAAGCACAGGCGCTGCAAATCATTGCGGCTGGTAAGCAACTTTTTTGCGAAAAGCCCTTAGCTCTTACCAGTCAAGGAGCTAAACGTATTTTAGATGCGTGTCAACAAGCCGGTATTGTTTTAGGTATTGGTCATGAGCGACGTTTTGAGTCTGCATTAGAAGAAGTACTTCGACAGGTTAAGGCAGGTGAGTTAGGACAAATTTTGCATGTAGATGCAAACGTTAGCCATAATTTATTTGCCAAAATGGATGCAAGTAATTGGCGCGTTCAAGATCAAGATGCGCCCGCTGGAGCACTGACTGCATTAGGTGTGCATTTGACTGACTTTTTTATATCGCTACTTGGTTGCCCAACGCACGTGCGTGCAAAAACAGGAAGGGTCCTTAAGGGGGCTGTTGGTAAAGACCAGGTCATTGTGCAGCTTGATTTTGCACAAGGCGTGACAGGATCTGTGACGTGTTTATCAACGACCCCGTTTCATGGTCGCATAACTGTATTTGGAAGTTTGGGATGGGTTGAAGTCAAAGAAAACGGCAATGTTGACTGGGGTTTGCCTACAGACATGACGATCACGAATCAAGAAGCAAAACGAACTTATCAAACCTTTCAAGCATCGAATGTGGTTCTTAAAAACTTTGAAGCTTGGGCTGATGCTGTAGCAGGAAAATCGACCTATCGTTACACGGCAGAACAAATTTTGAATAATATTCAGGTCTTGGAGGCGATTGTGTATTCATCGAATCATGACGCAGCTTTAGTAGCTATCTCGCAGTAAAACTTTAATCACTCGCATACGAAGGACATCATGTTTACGCATATCATGTTAGGTGCTCAAGATTTAGAAGCTTCCAGAAAGTTTTATGACGCAGCATTAGGTGCCATAGGAATCGCTCCAGGAGCTCTTAGTAATGAGACCCGATATTTTTACCGGGCTCCAACGGGTGTATTTGCCATATCCATCCCCATTGATGGTGAAGAAGCTACGTACGCCAATGGCGGCACGGTTAGTTTTCGAGCACATTCAGAAGCGCAGGTCGACGCATTTTATGCGGCAGGCCTTGCCAATGGTGGCACACCATGTGTTAGTGGCCCCAATCATCGCGAGGGATCTATAGGCCCCGTATATTTAGCTTGGATACGAGACCCATTAGGTAATAAATTATGCGTCTTATACAAAATGAACACCTAAATCAGGTGATGGAATTTACTCTGGTTTAAGGCCAGAGGCATCAATCACTTTTTTCCAGTGAAGTTTATCCTTCACCAAGAAGGATCTAAAGTCACTTGGAGGACTGCCAACAATCACCGCGCCAAGATCGGTTAGTCTTTTTCGAACCTCCGGTTTAGCTAAGGCAATTTGTACAGCCCTATCTAATTTTTGCACAATGGCAGGCGCAGTCCCAGCTGGAGCCAGTAAGCCTACCCATGGGGCAGTAGCGTCAAATCCTTTGTAACCGAATTCTTCCATGGTAGGTGTATTCGGAAAATCAGGATGGCGTTTGGTTGTCCCTACAGCTAAAGGTAATAAACGTTTTTGGTTGACCAGATCAGCAATGCCGATGATGGGATAAAAAATAAAGTTCACATTGCCGGCCATGACCTCTGTGAGTGCAGGGGCATTTCCTTTAAAAGGCACATGGATAAAATCAACTTTAGCCTCCGTTGCCAAAAGAGAACCAGCTAAATGTGAAGAACCTGCATTACCGGAAGAGCTATAGCTAATGGTTCCTGGCTTCTCTCGTGCTACTTTAATAAAATCAGGAAGTGTTTTGATAGGGGAGTTATAGGCCGTTACTACTATCATGGGTAAATCAGCGACTAGGGTCACTGGCTCAAAACTACCGATAGGGTCATAGCCGGGTTTTTTGAACATAATAGAATTAACATTATGGGAAAGGGATGCAAATAAAAGGGTATAGCCATCAGAAGGTGCCTGAGCGACGTATTCCGTTGCGATCTTTGCATTTGCCCCCATTTTGTTTTCAACCACCACAGATTGCCCTAAAGTGGCGGTCATGTCTTGCGCTAACACACGAGCAATCACATCGGTTGGACCACCTGCGGCAAAACCGATCATCATGCGAATTGGCTTTTCTGGATAGTTTTGGCCAAATGAATGAAAGCTGACGAACAGGCCAAGAGCACAAATAACTTTTTGGAAATGAAGGGGCATGGAGTAAATACCTTTGCGGTAGGTTTAGAAAAATAAATTAGCAGCGACTTGACAGCGTTTAATGTAGCGATGCTCATCGGGGCGATAGTCGGCAACAGCATTGTGAATCGTACCCATGTTGTCCCACATCAAGACATTTTTTTCCTCCCAATCAAATGCATAACGAAATTTTTCTTGCAGTTGATGTGCAAACAAAAACGCCAGAAGTTCATCGCTTTCATCTTCAGGAAGTTCGTTGATTCTGACGGAGTAGCCGGGATTGGCATAGAGTACTTTTCTTTTGGTAATCGGATGAACCAAAATAGCAGGATGAATTACGGGTGGTTTTTCTTTACGCTGCTCAGGAGTTAAGGGGAGTCGAGTGCTACCTTTTACTTGGCGCATTTTTTCCCAGAATTTATTGAAATCATGAGTAATCGTTTTATTTTCTAAACTCGCCTGAATATCTTGAGGTAAGCCCTCATAAGCAGCATGCATATTTGAAAACTCCGTATTACCCAAGGATTTACCATTGCGATACGGAATTTTGATGCCATACAGAATATTGGTAAACGCAATCATCTTGCTATAGGACATATCGGTATGCCAATCTTGACCAGCATCAGACAATCCCAGTGGTTTACCATCTTGAACCATATTGGAGAGCGTCATGACTTCTGGTAATTCTGGGTCTTGCGCAACCTTAGCGACATTAATTTCTAATTCACCAAAGTTGGCGCTAAAGTCTCGGAGTTGTCTTGGGGTTAGATCTTGATTAGAAAAAGCCAAGACACCATAATTGCCAAGCCATTCGATAATTTGCTTACGTTCTAGAGGATTAATAGGCTTAGATAAATCGGCATGTAAAACTTTTGCCCCCAAGACTTTGTTTTCTGGAACTATTTGCATTATTTCTATCTCTTAATCGTTTTATTTATTCTACATACGAAGAAATCATTAACAAGGAGTTAACACAACCACATCATGTATAGTAAATCATATTCTAAGCCTTGCCTATTTTCATGAAATCCTCACTTAAACAATTTTATTCCATCGCCGACTTACGCTTGCGAGCTAAAAAAAGACTCCCCAAAGCAGTCTTTGATTTCTTCGATGGTGGGGCAGAAGATGAATTAACTCTCAAACGAAATATTGCAGCATTTCAAGAACAGCGATTTGTTCCTAAAATACTCAATGACGTATCGAAGATTGATCATCAAGCGACTATCCTTGGTCAAATGAGTTCAATGCCCTGTGCAATTGCACCCACAGGCGCAGTTGGGTTTGGTTGGCACCGAGGTGATATCGCGATTGCCAAAGCTGCTGCTGCTTTTCAGATTCCGTATTGTTTATCTACAACAGCCACCGCATCGATTGAGCAAATTGCTAAACATGCACCAGGTAGATTATGGTTTCAGGCCTACATATTAAAAGATCAGGATCATTTTCATCGTTTGATACAACGTGCCCAAGATGCTCAGTATGAAGCTTTGATGATTACGGTTGATTTACCGGTTGGCGGGAAGCGCGAGCGAGATTTTCGCAATGATTTTTCGATTCCATTTCGGTATACGGCGCGTAATGTCTTCGATTTTGCATCGAAGCCACTCTGGGCTTTACCGATGTTAATCAGGGGACTACCTGAGCTTGAAAATTTAATCGGCTTAGAAAAACAGAAGAACTCAACAGCACAGTTATCTTCTTCTGTTGGTAAAAATTATGATCCATCATTTAATTGGGATAGGCTTGCACGGATTCGTGACATCTGGCCACGAAAACTGATTGTCAAAGGCGTTCTCAATCCTGAAGATGCCATCCGTTTAAAGCAACTAGGTTGCGATGCGATTGTGGTATCGAATCACGGTGGACGCCAATTAGATGGTGCGATCGCCACATTAGATGCATTGCCAGCGATTGTTCAGGCTGTACAAAACGAAATACCTGTTTACTTGGATGGGGGCGTTCGACGCGGTGGCGATATAGTCAAGGCGATGGCGTGTGGCGCAAAAGGGGTCTTATTGGGAAGAGCTACTTTATTTGGAGCCCTGGCTGCTGGTGAGGATGGTGCGCTGCGGGCATTAGAGATTATGCAAGATGAACTTAAAAGAACCATGCAATTATGTGGTGTCTCAACTCTACAAGAAATAGATCACACCTTATTAGCTTAAATATTGATCAGGATTGATAAATCACTGTATGCCGTCATATAACTGATTGGAATATTTTATATTTAGTCCAATGTCCTGTAGACTTATTCATGTAAGCAAGGTGAGGATAAAAATGAAAGATAAGCAAAATTCAACGCGCCACTTCCAAGTAGAAGAGGCGACCATTGCTGATTTGCATCAAGCAATTGCCGAGGGCAGAACGACCTGTGTGCAGGTGGTAGAGCAATATATCGCAAGAATTAAAAAATACAATGGTCCATCCAGTCTTTTGGTTACTAAAGATGGCGCAGATATTTCACCAAGCAAAGGTGTTATTCGAGCTGGACAACCGATCATATTTGATCAAAACACCGTCAAGGCCAGTGAATTATTTCCAGATTTAGATCAATATCAAGGTCCACCACTCGAATTTGGCAGAATGGAAGCAACAGCTTCAGATCCGGGTGTCATGCAGCAATTTGGGATGATTGTTGGCAAACCTAGTGCCGGACAGGTAAATGCCTTATCTACGATTAATATTCGTGGGGAGCGATCAGTTACCTGTCGTGGTGATTATGACCTGCATCCTTCATTAGGGCCTCTCCCCAAAGGTGCTCCCCCGATTTGCGACATGTTTAGGCACCTCCCAGATGCGCTCGAACAAGCTGCCGCTCTCGACGAGCAATATGGTTCCAACCCAGACCTTGAAAAACTTCCCTTGTATGGTGTTACGTTTTCATTTAAAGATGCATTTGATACAAAAGATATGCGATCAACAGGTGGTGCAGACGCCGCCTATGACATTGACTTTCCTGCCAGAGATCATCTTTTGATAGAGCAGTTACGAAAAAAAGGTGCCATTATTTTAGCCAAAGCATTGATGACAGAGTACAACGGACGAGCAGGGGACCCAGGGGGTAAAAATGATCCTCATCAGATATTGCCATCAGTCTTAGGTTATCAGCGATCCACTTGGGGCGGAAACCCGTCGAACTCTTACGACACGACACGGTCGGCATCCTTAGGATCGAGTTCAGGATCGGGAGTATCCGTCAGTACCAATTTAGTGATGGCTAGTTTAGGTGAAGAGACCCGAATGTCCACCCGCGGACCGGCCAATCATAATTCACTCGCGTTAATCTTGCCACATAAAGCCATGTTGGGATTTGATGGCGGCGCGATTGGTGCCGATATCTATTGTGATCGAACCGGGATTTTATGCCGGACCTTAACGGACTGCACCAAAATATTAGATGCCTTAAAAGATCAAGACAAAGGCTACTATGACCCACGTGATCCTTACACGACCGTACCAAGATCATCGGTGTTGCAAACACGCTATCAAGATCACATTGCCCCTTCCTCTGCATCAGGAGCGCTAAAAGGAACCCGTATTGGTGTGATTAGAGAATCGATGGTTAATCCAGGGATCAAGGCAGTTGAGCCAATTATTTCAGCGGCCACACATGAGATCAAAGAAGTACTCGGTAAGCATTTAGGCGCTACGCTAGTTGAGTCATCACATCCACTATGGCAAAAGGACTCGAGTGTTGAGCAAATGGATATAGACTTTACAAAAGCTCTCGCAAGATTAGTGCCTGTATTTATGCCAGATATTTTGTTTCGCTTAAATGAACAAGGTCAGCCACTGTTCCCAGAGTTTGCACAAGCAATACAACCTACAGAGTTTGAGCCAGGAAAAATATTTGGCAGTGGCAAGATGACTTCGATTGATTACATGGTTGAACTAGCTGATCTTAATATTGCACCACCAAAGAATCTCAACATCGCCACGATTCAACATCAAATACTTGCGAATTCATTTCGGTATCATATTAAACAGTACCTCACTAGGCGCGCGGCAGATTGGCAAGCTGCCGGATTTCGAGAAACACTGATTGATTGGCCAACATTAAATCAACGTTCCAAATTTTGGGGCGATGACCAGCGCTCAGCATTTAAAAACTGGGAAGAAACAACCGACCCTAGAAATGCGCTTGGCGGACGACAAGGAATTAATGAACGCATCATGCTCAGAGAATTATTAAGACGCGTAGATATGATGGTGATTCTTGAAAATAAACTCGACGTCCTTGTCAGACTCCACACCCCATTACCCCCAGCGAAGATTGGTTGGCCCGATGAGCCAGGAGAAATTAATCTGCTGCGTAATGAGTTACTCTATGGGCCCAATGCAGGCTTAACAGAAATACTGATACCTGCTGGATATGTAAAAACGGCCTATGACGCGCAGTATGTCCTAGCAGAAGATCGCAAGTCCTATGTTGGAAAAGCATCAGAACAAGTAACGCAGCTAGCCGAACCTGGCATGCCATTCTCTCTCGTGTTTCGGGTTGAACCTGGTATGGAAGATAGGCTGATCCGGATTGCAAGTGCGTATGAAGGAGCTTCTAAAAGACGGGTGAGCCCACCGCAATTTGGACCGCTCTAAGAAAAGACCAGGACGAGCGCTAAAAATTAGTCTGATTTAATCTGTGCTTGTTTTGCAACCGAAGTCCATTTTGTGAGTTCGGATTTCATGAATTGATCAAAATCCTCAGGAGAGCTATTGATCATATCAATACCGAGTTTGTTCATTTTTTCTCTCACCTCAGGCGTATTCATCGCTTGTTTAATATCACTTTGAATCTTATCAACCAGAGCTTTAGGTGTTTTTGCTGGAGCTAAAACACCTGCCCAAAGTGATGCTTGAAAACCAGGAATCCCAGATTCAGCGACGGTCGGTACATTCGGTAATAACGTGGAACGTTTGGTACCAGTATAGGCTAACGGCTTTAACTTACCTGCTTCAATTTGTTGCAGGGCTTGTGAAGGACTACCAAGATTAAGATCAACAACACCAGACATTGCATCCATCATAGCGGGTGCGCCACCAATATAGGGAACGTGAATCATTTTGATGCCCAGATTAGAGCTGAGCAACTCAGTAGACAAATGATGCACAGTACCTTCGCCTGGCGTAGAAAAAGTAATCGTACCTGGCTTGGCTTTTGCAAGATTTGTTAATTCAGCAAGATTATTGGCGGGCACTTTAGGATTCGCCATTAACAGCAAAGGAGAGTCGCCTACCAGAGTAACAGCTGCGAAGTCCTTTAGAACATCAAATGGCAACTTTGGTTTAATCGCAGCAACAATCACATGATTGGTCAGAATGACCAAGAGGGTATGACCATCGGCAGGTGACTTCGTTAGTAAATCGGCTGCGATGACACCAGCGGCTCCAGGACGATTATCGACAATTACAGACTGTTTCCACTGAATCGCCAGTCGATCAGATAAAGCACGGGCAACAATATCAGCCATACCTCCAGGTGGAAAGCCAACCAAGATGCGAACCGGTTTATTTGGAAAAGTGTCTGCCAAAGACAAGCTAGAAAAACAGAGGCTCACTAAAAGAGCGGCGCTTAAAATCCATGGTTTCATAAAATAGTCTCCTGATAATTGATAAGCATTGGTGCTGCTAATTGAAGATTTGGTAAGGTACCGATACCCGCGGATGGATTCAATTGAATATGACCTGATACTACTTTAGGAAGAGGAGTGGCCAATAAATCTCGTAAGGGATTGTCATTTACATCCATTTCTAAAAGGCCATCACCGCCAGTGGCACACAGCAAATGAGCGGAAGCCATCAAACCTAAACCACTGCCAAGCCAATGTGGACAATAAAGCTTACCGGCAGCGATAGCTTTTTTAGCAATCCCGAAATTGGCACTGATACCACCCCATTTGCCGACGTCAGGTTGAATCACATCCAACCATTGAGAGTGAGTTTCAAAGTCATCCGCACGTAAATTTTCTCCACCAGCTAAAGATTTATTGAACAAAGTACGACAGACTTGCCACTCAGCAGCGGGACGATCAGCTTGTAGGGGTTCCTCAATCCACCGTAAAGGAAAGGGTTGAAGAAGCTTTGCCATTTCATGTGCCTGAGTTAAGCTCCAACCTTGATTCACATCTACCATCAATGATTCATTTGCGGGCAGGGTATCAACAATTTTCTCCAAAATCGCAATGTCTACGGCTGTACCAAAACCAATTTTTTGTTTAAATGCATTAAATCCCATCGCTCGAGATGCAATGACTACTTCAGGACCATCGGCAGGATTAAGTCCACTAGCATAAACAGGAAGAGGCCTTAAATCTGATCCAAGGCACTGCGCTAAAGGCAGGTCTTGTTTTCTAGAATACAAATCCCAAAACGCACAATCGATGCCGGCAATCGCTGCGGAAAACGGCCCTATTTCACCCGTCTGAATCTGCAGATTATGCGTTTTTTGTGTAAGCCATTGCCAACACTGGCTTGGGGTCTCAAACGATTTTCCCTGGATAAGTTGGGACAGCGATTCGTGCACGATCAATGCGCGATGAGGGGCGCCAAAGGAGGGCATTGTGGCATAAATTTCTCCCCAACCAAAGGCACCATCTTGATCCTCGATTCGCACCAGAAGTGCAATTCGTTTGTTGAGTGTGGCTAAAGACGACACAACGGGTTTTTCAACTTTAGCTTGATATAGGTAAGTCTCTATTCGTCGAATCTGAATAGGCTTGCTGATCTGCGAGGGCATCGCGAATGGATAAGTAGACAAGATTAGTGGACTCTAAAAGCTTCAACCACATCTAAATCAGGATCACATCCTAGGCCTGGACCTGTAGGTATCTGGATACGACCATTTTTCATTAATATAGAATCACCCAAGGGATTAGCGCCAAGATCTGCAAAGGAATATTCAATCATAGTTAAGTCATCTAAACAGGCAGTAATATGAAGTGTTGCCAAAAGTCCGGGACCAAAATAAGGGGAGTGCGGCATCACTGGGGTCGAATATTGTTTACAGAGTTGAATAATTTTCATCATTTCAGTAATCCCGCCAATTTTAGTTACACTCGGTTGCGCATAATCGACCGCACCTGTGCGCAGCATCTCTTCAAAATGATACGTACTAATATTGTTTTCACCAGCAGCAATAGGTATTTTTTTAGTATTTCTGACTTGGGCCAAACTTTGAAAATCTTCTGGGGGCCAAATTGGTTCTTCTAACCAAAGAAGATTAGCATCCTTTAATCTCTCGAGCATATCGATTGATTGACTTAAAGACCATGGACAGTTGACATCCATCATTAAGTCCCGGTCCATTCCCATGACTTCGCGTGCAGCATTGACATGCTCGACACCAAGTTCATGTAATTTAATTGCTTCAAAGCCTTGTTCAAGAGCTCTTTGCGTATTGTGTTTGACTAGCTCGGGTGTGCCATAGCGCATAAGACTGGCATAACCAGGTAAAGAAGAGTGTTTCGCGCCACCAAGTAAATTGGATAAGGACTGACCAGTTGCTTTTCCGGCCAAATCCCATAAGGCAATATCAAGTCCAGAAAGAGCATAGGTAGCTGCGCCTGAACGACCTAAAATATGCAGTTGGCGATGTAATACTGACATTAAGTCAGCGATATTTTTTTCATCTTTACCAATAATCAATGGAGCAACTAAGTGCTCAAAGGCTTGACGAGTTGCTGGCCAAATGGATAAGCCAAATGCCTCTCCCCAGCCCACTAAACCCGAATCGGTTTCAATGCGAATCAGAAGAATCTCCATTTGCCTTGGAATCCCTGCAAAGCTTGGCTTTGGACCACCGATTTCAAAAGGCAGGCGGATTGGAATAGCTTGGGCTTGCACGATGGTCATGCTTGTCTCTTTATAATTTAATTGATATTTTTACTACAATCATGTTTAAAGTATATTGTAAATTTCTTTAAATTGACGATAGAGTTGAACGGCTTATATAACTTCACAATAATGAAGTAGATGATAATGATTTAATGCTTGGAATGTAGACTTAAATAGTATTAAAGAATAAGGTTCTATATTGGAAAGTATTGAGCACTTGAATGTCTTCTGGGAAGAAGATGAATGAATTACATTCGAATAACAACATTGAATAAGAGTGAATGAACATAAGATATGTTTTTCTGATTTGTTTGGTAATGCTCGCAAGCGGATGCGCTAAGCGACTAGAGGTTCTCTACCAATCATCTCCAACCGGCGCAACAATTACCTTTGATACAAGTACGGGTAAGAGTACTTCTGCGACCCCGGTACGCATTACCTATACAGATACGTTTGATAGAGGGAATTGTAATTACTTGATGGCACCATCAGCAACATGGCCTGATGGCGTTAGCATACCTGCGCAAATGACCACGATTTGCGCCAGGGAATTTACGTTTTACAAACCAGTTCGCACGACAACTCCACCACCGAAGCCACCTGTGGTCACTAAGCCACCAGTTGTGGTAACTACAGATGATAGCTATTTTAAAAACTTAGAAACGACTCGCTTGTGTAAAGTAATAGAAACAGGATCCAATGCAGACTCAAATGCTGCCCGACGAGAATTAAATGCCCGCGGAGAAAATTGTCGCCCCATCAATCCAATTAGCGAAACCATAAAAGTACCACCACCGCCCATAACAAAGACAGTTCCCAAGCCTGTGGTGGAAAACCCTCTCGAAATCAGACGGCAAAAATGTTTGCGTCTAGGATTAGTGCCTGGATCCATCGATTACCAACAATGTTTGCAATAAAGCTTTGAATAACCAAAATAGTGCAAAATTAGCAAGGATTCTATTACTTACTTAAATATGTTTAAAGCCTTATTACTCCTTTGCTTAACAATACTTGCAGTTACTGCAAGCGCACAAACCCGTCTACCACCCTGTAACGGAAACTATGAAGGACCATGTCATTTTGTAGGGCCTACCAGAATAGATGGCGTTGATACAGGCAATCGTTACGATGGCGATGTCAGAAACAACGACTTCAATGGTAATGGCAGCATGATCTATAAAAATGGCGATCGTTATGTGGGCCAATGGAAAGATGGCTTACGCGATGGGCAGGGGACCTTATACAAAAAAGATGGCACCGTTTTAAAGGGAGTATGGCGTAGTGATGAATTAATCCAGGATCAAGTCAACACAGCACCCAATACCCAAGCCCCAGTGACACCCCCAAATACCAATACAGCACCTGGAAATAACAGAAAGCTTCCCGAGTGTTCAGTCGGATTTGTTGGGCCATGCTATTTCGAGGGAAACATCACTAAAGCAGGCCAAACATCCTATGACCGTTATGACGGGGAGATGTTAAATAACTTGCCGCATGGCAACGGCACCTATTATTACCAAGATAATACCGATGAAAAAGGTAACCGTTACCAGGGGAACTTTAATCAAGGAATTCGAGAAGGACGCGGCACCTACTTTTGGTCGAATGGTGATAAGTATGTTGGCGACTATAAAAACGACAAAATAGAAGGAGTTGGAACCAAAACGTACACCAGTGGCAGTAAGTATGTTGGCGAGTGGAAAAATAACAATATCGAAGGTCAAGGGACCATGATTTATGCCTCAGAAGGCGATCGATATGAAGGGCAGTGGAAGGCTGGCAATCGCCATGGATATGGGACCTACAGTTATGGAGATGGCACAAAATATGTCGGCAATTACCAAAACGGTAAAAAAAATGGCTTTGGCACCCTGTATAAAGTTGATGGAACAATCGATAAGCAGGGCATATGGAAAGATGGTAATTTAGTACAAGCGCAAAG
>CANFUO010000040.1 GCA_947450225.1 Burkholderiaceae bacterium
CTCTACCGATGCTGCCAATTGGGGTACTTCTTTTATGGCTCGGGTTTGTACTTCCCCTTTGATATTGCAAATTTCAACATGGTCATGCTTGAGAGAAACGATATCTCCCTCTTCTAAGTAAGTCATTTTTTTGGCATGCGCAGCTACTGCTAGGGCATCGGATGCAATGAAGTTTTGTTGCTCACCAAATGCCACGACCAAGGGGGAGCCGACTCTAGCGCCAACTAACAAATCGGGTTGATCACTCGCCATCACAGCAATCGCATAGGCACCATCAAGCTTGGGCAAGACCATCCGAACTGCTAACACTAGGTTGCGCTGATCCATTTTAATATATGAATCATAAATTAAGTGAGCAATTACTTCCGTATCTGTTTGGGAGGTAAAAACATATCCCTTTTCTTTAAGTTGGGTACGCAACTGTTCATAGTTTTCAATGATGCCGTTATGTACAACCCCAATTAAATCTCCGGAAAAATGGGGATGGGCATTGTCCGTATTCGGTTTTCCATGGGTCGCCCAACGCGTGTGTGCAATCCCTCTTAAGCCATGAAAATTTGCTGTACTTGTATTTAAGTCCTGTACGCGCTGTGTTGTTTTGCTTTTTTGTAAGCCCAGAGTCTCATCAACTACTGCCAATCCACAAGAGTCATAGCCACGATATTCAAGGCGTTGTAATCCCTCTACTAAAATAGAAACAATGTTTTTAGTTGATACCGCGCCGACTATCCCACACATATTTCGTATTCTTTCGTTACTATTATTTTTTGTTTTTTTGTGGACGCTTCCACTCAACGCTCAATTGTTTTGCTCGACTAATGGTCAGCTTATTCTCTGGTGCATCTTTGGTTAAGGTCGTGCCGGCACCAATGGTGGCTCCTTTTCCAACTCTGACCGGTGCAACGAGTTGAGTATCAGATCCAATAAATGCATCATCTTCAATAATCGTCTGATGTTTATTAACGCCATCATAGTTACAGGTAATCGTTCCTGCCCCTATATTGACACGACTACCAACTGTGGCATCCCCAATATACGATAAGTGGTTGGCTTTACTACCAACACCAATATGGCTATTTTTAACTTCCACAAAATTACCTATATGTGCGGCTTCATCAATGACAGCGCCAGGCCTAAGTCTTGCATAAGGCCCAATGACTGCGTGTTCACCAATGATTGCCCCTTCGATATGGGAGAAGGCCTTGATTTGCGTATTGGCCCCAATTTTGGAATCTTTAATCACGCAGTAAGGGCCAATGTGTACGTTACTGGCAATTTCTATATCGCCCTCAAAGATACATCCCACATCAATGACCACATCAGGACTAGCTTGAAAATTACCGCGGATATCTAATCGCTGTGGATCTAGCAAAGTAATACCCTGATTCAGTAATTGTGTCGCTAAATGTGATTGCCAAGTCCGTTCAAGCGCTGCTAATTGGGCGCGACTATTAACGCCTTCTACTTCAAAATGAAACTCCGGCATCATCGTACGTATCGGCAAGCCTTGTTGTGCTGCAAGACCTACGATATCGGTTAAATAGTATTCGCCCTGCGCATTATTCGGCTGGATTTGCGAAAGCCACTGACGGAGGTCTTTGGTGGGACAGGCCAATATCCCTGTATTGATTTCACGTATCTGTTTGTCTTCTGGTGAGGCATCTTTCTCTTCGATAATGCCAGTTACCTCACCTTCAAGGCTTCTTAAGATGCGTCCATAACCCGTTGGATTGGGCAGCTCCTGGGTAAGAACCGCTAATGTTTCGTCTTGCGCAAGTAACAATAAATCCTTGAGGGTATTTACTTGTATTAATGGAACATCGCCATACAAAATCAAGGTACTTGCATCATCCATCAAATGCGGTAATGCTTGCATGACAGCATGTCCTGTCCCTTTTTGTTCTGCCTGAATAGCAACGGAAACATTGGGATGGTTTTTATCAAGATAGTCTTGCACTGCCGCCTGACCATGTCCAAGAACGATACAAGGCTTGGCGTTAGGGTCTAAGCGTTTGATTGTGTCAATCACATGCCCTAGCATCGGCTTACTCGCTAAAGGATGCAATACCTTGGGAAGGGCAGAGTTCATCCTCTTCCCCTGTCCAGCGGCTAATATCACAATGTTCATTACATCATTATATGAGTTTAGGTTGACAGACTTTAAGTCATAGAAACGAATTGAATTGGCTGAAGTATTTGATCGGTTGAGCAAGCCCCGTCGAAGCCCTCATCAATGGCCATATCACCCATTCCGACTGGCATACTTGGATCAATGTGCAACTCTTTAAAATTGAATAAGTTAGAGTCTAATAAGTGAGACGGTACAACATGCGTGAGAGCCTTAAAGGTACTTTCAACTCTGCCGGGATGCAATTTCTCCCACTGCTTTAACATCTCTTTCATGGCATTACGTTGTAAGTTGGGCTGACTACCGCATAAGTTGCACGGAATAATCGGGAACTCTTGGTCCGCGGCGTAGCGCTCTAAATATTTTTCTGGCACATAGGCTAATGGTCGAATAACAATATGTTTGCCATCGTCAGATTGCAATTTAGGCGGCATTGACTTTAATTGCCCACCATAAAACATATTTAATAAAAATGTTTCTAAGATATCTTCACGATGATGGCCTAAGGCAATTTTCGTTGATCCAAGCTCATCAGCAACTCGGTACAAAATACCTCTTCTCAGCCTTGAACATAATCCACAGGTAGTTTTTCCATCAGGTATCACACGTTTTACAATGCTGTATGTATCTTGCTCTTCAATGTGAAAAGGTACTTGTAGATGCCTTAAGTAATTCGGGAGAACATCCTCCGGAAAACCTGGCTGTTTTTGATCTAAATTAACCGCTATTAAATCAAAATGAATCGGCGCCCGCTCTCTTAATTTAAGTAATATATCGAGCATGGCATAACTATCCTTGCCCCCGGAGACGCAGACCATCACTTTGTCGCCCTCTTCAATCATATTGAAGTCACTAATCGCCTGCCCCATTAACCGACAAAGCTTTTTTACAAGCTTATTTTCTTCAAACGCAACTTTACGGGGATCTGGGTGAGTCTTCATGATGTTTTATTCTTTAAACCTAAAAATCTCAACGCCTACGCCATCACAATCAGGATAGACATCAGGCTTCTCAGTAGAGACTCTAGCTGCCTTTACTAAAGGGTGGGCAAGCATTTTTAGCATAATTTCATCACACAAAGTTTCTTGTAAATGGATATGCCCATGGCTCACAATCTCTTTGATAGTTTGGCGCATAAAATCATAATCAACAACTTCGCTTAGGTCATCGTCTTTGGGCGTATTGTGACTGAGTGGAACGTATAAATCAATATTCACGATGACATGTTGTTCTGCTTTTTTCTCAAAATCATGTACTCCAATATTGATCAAAATATCGTAATTACGCAGAAAAAGGCGTCTACAGGTTTGAAGCTCTTTGAGCATGACGGCTGATTCCATATTTCCTTATTTGGCTTTTGTTAAAAACATCACATCTCGAGGAGATGATTGTAAATGCTGCCCGCCATCAACATATAAAACTGTTCCTGTTAATGCTTGAGCTTGATTAATATATAAAATGGCCTGCGCAATGTCTTCTGGCGTTGAAGACCGCCCTAATAAAACAGCTTGATGAGCCTCCGTAAAGCCAGCAGCAGTTTGGTCGCCTGAGGTGAGGGTAATACCAGGTGCTACGCCCATCACCCTGATGATCGGCGCAAAATACATTGCTTGCATTTTAACCGCGGCTTCAAGGGCGCTTTTGGACAGGGTATATGAAAAAAAGTCCGGGTTTAAGTTGTCTAGCTTTTGATCAAGGATGTGCACAATGACCCCTTTTTTATCCGGCTGACTTTTTAGGTACTGCGCAAAATATTTAGATAATACTAGCGGTGCAGCCAAATTAATGGCGAAATTTTTTATGATGTTTTCATATTCAATGCTTGAGGGATCATCGTATTCAAAGAGTGAAGCACTATTCACAATACAATAGGGTAATCCCATTTGTTCAACACATGTAGGAATGATTTGCTCAACTTCTGCTTCAATCGCAAGATCTGCCTGAATGCAGATTGCTTTTTGTCCATATGATCTTACGAGTTGCGCAGTTTCATGAGCCTCTTGCATGGATTTTCCGTAATGGATTGCAATATCCCAGCCCGCTTTGGCCATTTCTAGAGCGATCGTTTGACCAATACGTTTTGCCGCACCAGTGATTAATACAATTTTACGAGGTTCATTCATGAGGGTTGATTTAATTTCATGGAAATATTAACAAATAGCCAAGCTTTACATCATTGCCAACTATTATCCAACCTTATTGATAAACAAATCAAAAATAATGGTGGTTGGCTCCCCTTTTCACAATTTATGGATCTTGCGCTGTATGCTCCTGAGTTTGGCTACTATACCTCCGGCAGCCTTAAATTTGGCTCGCAGGGCGACTTTATTACAGCCCCTGAAATAAGCTCTTTCTTTGGCGCAACCCTAGGTAAGACGATTGAGCCGGTTCTTGCATATTTTGCGCAAAAGAAAGAAATTTCTTCGATTCTTGAATTTGGCGCCGGGTCGGGCAAACTTTGCCAAGATATCTTGCTCTATCTAAAAGATGTCGACCAATTACCCGATCAATATCTCATTTTAGATGTCTCCCCTGATTTAATCGACCGTCAAAAAAAGAGGCTACAAGGTTTTTTGTCGGAATATCAAATTTCTACACAGATCATCTGGCTTGATCGCATGCCAGATAACTTTAAGGGGGTTGTCTTAGCCAATGAAGTCTTAGATGCCATTCCTTTTGACCTCATCATTTGGCAACAAGGTAAATGGTATTACCAGGTTGTCATTAGCAATCCAAATGCAAGCTCACCGTCTTTTTCAGATCGTTGGCTTTGGCAGATTGGTGCTGAGGTCCCAGAGTCAGAACTTCCCATCTTCCTTACTCAATCTGGTACTTCATATCCAGAAAATTATATTTCCGAAATCCACCCTCGCTCACATGCTTGGGTAAACATGATTGCACAGGCTTTTACTGAAGGGGTCATGATTGCGATTGATTATGGCTTTCCTGAACATGAGTACTACCATCCTCAGCGAACTCAAGGGACCCACATCGCGCATCATCGACATCAAGCCATTCCAGACATGTTTTATTTGCCAGGTTTGTGTGATATCACCGCTCATGTGGAATGGACTTCTTTGAATCGTATTGCACAGAAGTCTGGAATGCATCTGACGAGTTATCAAAGTCAAGGCGCCTATCTTCTCCACGCTGGTATTGGAGATTTATTGATGGCCAACATGAATCCAAGTGACCCGATTGGCTTCGCTGCTCAGGCACAGGGTTTTCAAAAATTAATCTCTGAAGCTGAAATGGGTGAATTATTTAAGATCATCGCATGGTCTACCTCCAATTCTACAAATGGTGAGTTTGTAGAACTTTGCGCGAGCTTACCTGGCTTTACAAAAAGGCAGCGATTGCTTGAAGTCTAGAAGCCGCTACGGCTAACTGAATCTTGGACCCATCACCAGTTGCCATATTTTTTGCAATCGTCCCAGCATCTACGGCAAGGGCTGCTTCTAAGAGGGTCTGCCACTGTTGAATATCCTTTCCAACAACTTGCTCTGCTAGTAAAGCTTTTTTTAGGCGCTCAGGCTTTCTCCATGCGTCTGCTTGATTGAAAAAGCTCAGCACCTCTTGCGCACTTCTTGATGTCCGCAGATTTTCTTGATGGAGCTGATGAAACACGCGTGCAAAGTTTTTTATGTCTGTCGGTATTTTGCGCTGCTCTGTCCATTGGTCGAGTTCACTCAGCTCAATACATGCCAATAAATAGGCTAGTTGTATTTGTATATCCAGTCCTTGTTGCGCACCTGTATCAAGGTATATCTTTGTTTGTTGTAGCGTTTTATCGTGCTCTAATCCGGCTGGCAAAATCGTATGGCTAGCCTGTGTTTTGACTAATACATCAATCATGCGTGAAGGTCGTGCCTCCATTAGTCCTCGACTGATTTCTTGCCAGACACGCTCTGGTACTAAAAATTGCAACTCACCAGCCTGTACCATCTGCCGAACCAACTCTAAGGTAGAGTTCGCAATTTCAAAATGAGTAAACTTTGCCATAAACCTTGCTAAGCGAAGTATACGTAGTGGATCTTCATTAAAGGCGTCACTGACATGTCGAATAATGCCCTGACTCATATCAACTTGTCCGCCAAAAGGATCGATCAAAGGACCAATGAGCTCACCATCGGTGGTGATTTCTTGTGCCATGGCATTCATCGTAAAGTCTCTTCGAAGCAAATCTTGCTCTAACGTGACTTCAGGTGAGGCATAAAAAGTAAAGCCTTTATAACCTTGTCCTGTTTTTCGTTCGGTCCTGGCTAAAGCATATTCTTCTTTTGTCTTAGGATGTAAAAACACTGGAAAGTCTTGCCCAATAGGGATAAATCCTTTTGCCTGCAACTCTTGTGGGCTAGAACCTACAACAACATAGTCTTTGTCTTGTGGCGTAATACCTAAGTATTCATCTCGAAGATATCCACCAACAATAAAGATTCTCACTTGAGTAGGCTCTCCAGTGGCAATGGCTCCATACCAAAAACCTCTTGAATGGCATTGGGTTGTTCTAGTGGCAAGATATTAGGAACCTTCATAGAATAAAAGTTATCGCGAGACATAATCGTTGGCCCTGGTAACTTTTCTAAAAAAAGTGCCTGTAAATATCCTATCCACTGAGGGAGTGGGAGTATGGATCGTCGTAAACCTTTCTTTTTTGCAGCAAACTCAACAATTTGGCGAAGACTTAATACTTTTGGTCCAGCTAAGTCATATGATTGATGAATCGTTTGTGGCATCGAGATGGCGGCAATAAAAGACTCTGTAACATTTTTTACTGCAACTGGCTGAAATAATTGTTGCGCACCTGCCAACGGCATGAATGGAGCGTATTTAAGTAATTGGCCAAACATATTAATAAATTTATCTTGACTGCCAAAGATGACTGATGGTCTAAAGATTGTCCAATCCAGCCCACAGCTTTTGACAAGCTCCTCCGCCGCGCCCTTACTTCTCAAATACATTGATGGTCCATTAACATCTGCACCTAGTGCACTCATGTGAATGTATCTTCTTAAACCATTCTGTTTCATGGCAGCCATAATCATTTTAGGTAACTCGACATGCGCTTTCGCAAATTCTGAGCCGTAAGGTACTCCATGACTAGAATGTAAAACACCCACTAAATTAATTACGACGTCTTTAGGCGTTAACGTTTTAAAGAGTTCATTTAAAGATGCCGATGTATATTCATTGACGTAAATACCCTTGGCTAATAAATTTTGTTCAATGATAGGTATTTGTGCGTTATTTCTTGTAGGCACATAGTGATGAAATCCCTGATTACCCAAGCTCTTACTTAAACTTGTTCCAACAAAACCGGTCCCTCCAATAAGTAATACGCGTTCTTCCATGACTAATCCCAAACTCCCTAAGGTAGGTTGCTACTAACCGCTTGACTTGGATTGACTGTGCCTAATTTTGCTTTGATTGACTGGGGTTTACCAGTGCTCAATATTTCATAATATACGGCATTTGATAAAACATTTTTGACATAGGTTCTTGTTTCTGTGAACGGAATTGTTTCAGCAAAAGCTTCCATGCTGACTTGCTTCGTCAGAGTCTGTCGCCATTGTTTTGGCCTTCCAGGGCCTGCATTATAAGCAGCGGAAGCCATTCCCCAAGAGCCATCGAGGTCATTTAGTACCATGTTTAAATAATTACTACCTAAAACCAAATTGGTTTGTAGGTCAGCCAGCTTATCTGGTGTGTAATCGGTC
Organism: Burkholderiaceae bacterium; assembly: GCA_947450225.1. GTDB lineage: Bacteria > Pseudomonadota > Gammaproteobacteria > Burkholderiales > Burkholderiaceae > Polynucleobacter. The sequence continues at coordinate 7,846 of CANFUO010000040.1, forward strand.
ATGCCAATTTTTTTCGCGACAAATTGTCCCGTAGCTGGCATCACCTGCATAAGTCCTGAGGCACCAACTGAAGATCTTGCGGCAATTACAAATCTTGATTCTTGGCGGATTAATCCATAAACCCAGTTAATATCTAAATGAATTTGCCTAGTGATGGGCTGGAGTTTTTCCACATAAGGTGTGGGAAAACGTAATGAAAAATTATGTTCTACCTTGGTTCTATCAGCTGTGTTCACCGTGCGGTCGAGCATATTAATCTTTTTTCCGTATTCTGCACTGGCGAGTAGTTCTTTATCTGACATGCCGCGCAACTCCCAGTTCCACTCTCGATTACCTTCGGTACGAAGATTCATGTCATACAGTTTGGCGGCTTTTGTAAAGGCTGGAATACTTTTACTAATAGACTTCATATCTGTATCAGTGACTATCGTCTTGGGTGGTATCGTGATTGGTCGGCCTAACTCCTCTAGCGAGAGTTGTGCATAAAAATGAAATTGCCCGGCCAGTTTTTCAAATTGTTCATTTGCCCGATCATCACCCAATTCCTTTAAAGCCCGACCATGCCAATATGTCCAAGCTGGGTCACGCTGGCGAATGGCTTCTGGCATGGTTTCTATGGACTCTTTTACAAGTTTCCAATCTTTTTCACGTAGTGCAGCTCTCACTTTCCATTCGCTTGATTCGGCTGACAATAACTCACTTTGTCCAAGTGCATGTTGTTTACGATAGGCGTCAATCGCAGTAGGATCAAGTTTTTTAGCTAAAAATTGTCCAATCACTCCCCATGCCATGGCTTTATATTCAGAATTATTGCGCCAATCATTTTCATTAAATGTCTGCATCGCTAAAGCAGGGTTGGTGCGGGCTTTTCTGACGATTGTGACGATAGGATCTTCTACGCCCATCTTTTGCCCCAGCGAATCAAAGTTCATTTCCGTTGCACTGCGACTGATGCTCAGGGCCTCTTGTTTAGTTAGCCCACCTCGCGCATAAAGTTGCGCCACTAATTCAGGGCATGCATCTCCAAAATACCGAGGGTCGAGTAAAGTGGCCTTCGCTTGGACACCAACTGATTTAGGTAATTCGCCCTTGGATAACTTGGACATCATTGCATAGCATTTGACTTGAGTATCGTCATCTAACATAAACTGAGGATATTCTTGATCAAAGTTCACCCAGTCCTTTCTTTTTCCAAGAACAAGTAACCAGTCATTACGCATGCGATCTGCTAAGGCGCTTCCCTTGTATTTTTTCAAGAAGTTGTTTACTTCCGAATCAGCATCGGTACTAGCGTTGGATTTAGCAGCACTATCGTATAGACGCGGCTTGATTTTAAAATATTCCACATAATCAGCAATCTCGTAATTGCTTAGCCCGCCGGCTAATTGCGAGGCCTTTAAAAGATCATTCTTTCTCGCCGCATCTCGAAGCTCTATAAACTTTTTATCCTGATCACTTAATTCATTTTTTTTGTTTTCCGTCTGCGATGCCTGATTATTCTGATCAGTTTTGGTTGTATTTTTGACGTTATTCTTCGCCACCGAGCAAAGACTTATACTCAAGCATAAACATATACATAATTTGATAATGCGTAGATTGCTTAGATTCATTTTTTAATTGTTTAATACCAAGATAAATAGTTAACACTTCATGTTTAAATCATACAAAACCTTTTCTACATTTTACTTTTCATGAATAAGCACTCACTCGACACACTTCGAAAAGACTTTATTGCTAAAAGGATTGCACTGCAAAAGGATCAATCAAGCTACAGCCATCGGCTTGAAGGTCTATCTAAGAACATTTTAGTTCTTTTACAGGATATTGAACGAGCTGCGCTTAAAAATGTACAACATATAGGATTTTACTGGCCAATTCGTGGTGAGCCTAAGATTACGGATACGCTACTTCATTGGCAGGAAAACACCCCGCAGAGGAAGCTTGCTTTACCTATTTGCAAGCCTGGAGAGGCCTTAGCGTTTCATGAATGGGTTGCAAATAGCTTATTAACTCCTGGTTTTGCCAATATTCCAGAGCCTGTCTCTTCTGCAGTAATTCCTGTCGATGTCGTTTTTATTCCGTGTGTTGCGTGGCAAATGCGTCTTGGGGAAATTTGGCGGCTGGGTTATGGGGGTGGTTTTTATGATCGCACCATGCAAACCTGGGAAGATCTTCCAAATCGCCCCTTTTGTGTGGGGGTTGGATTTGATGACGCACACTTGCCAGATGATCAATGGTTGCCACAAGACCATGATTATCCGCTTGACGCCTTAATCACTGAATCGAAAACCCTTTTTACCTCTTCATGATCTGTCCATGATAAAGGCCCAAAAACGTCAATTTTTATTCGCCTTTAGTTTGCTAGGCTTATTAAATCCGTTATTTATTCAAAATAGTGTTGCTAAGTCGAGTTATTTTGTCTCAAGCTGGTTAATCAATCTCTATGTGTTGAATCAATCGCCATTCATAAAAAAGTTACTATTTCTTCAGTTAAGTTTTTTAAATCCTCATCTTGATTTTTCTAAAAAAGAACAAAGAATTTTTTTAACTTGTGATGTGGAAATATTACTACCCCCGCAATCTCCAATGAAGGGACTAGTATCCCTTAACTCCTCTTTTGTATACGACCCGGTGCGCTATCAAATCTTTCTTAAAGACCCGCAACTGACTTCATTTACTTTGGATGTTTTTAACGCTCAAGAAAATCAAATCATTGGGCAACTCAGCCCTATTATTAGTAACTTATTTAATGGCCAAGCAATCTATACATTAACCGCGGAAGATATCAAGATGTTCCGCAAAGCTCCATCTTCTATTTTGATAGAAGATGGAGGCATTCGTTTTTATTTTGATTAATCTTCTAAATTATGCAGAATGGATATCGTAGGATCTGCTAAGTTGAGGGTATAAAAATGCAAGCCTGGCGCCCCTCCAGCAATCAGTTGATGACATAAGTCCGTAATAACTTCTAAGCCATAGGCTTTAATTGAGGCAGAGTCTTCACCAAAACTTTCTAGGCGTTTTCTGAGCCACCGAGGGATTTCAGCACCGCAAGCATCGGAGAACCGAATCAACTGTGTGCTACTCACAATCGGCATAATTCCAGGAATAATTGGCACGGTTATATCGTAACTAGCAACATCTTCGACAAACTGAAAATAGGCATCTGAATTAAAAAAATACTGTGTTATTGCAGAGTTGGCGCCTGCTTGTATTTTGTTGACAAACTTTTCAATATCATTAGCTGCAGAACTTGCCTGTGGATGAAACTCTGGGTAAGCCGCAACCTCAATATGAAACCAATCACCCGTTGCTTCGCGTATAAATGCGACAAGTTCATTCGCGTGATTAAACTCGCCGTAATTACCCATACCTGAAGGTAAATCTCCACGCAATGCCACAATCCGCTTGATACCGAGAGCTTGGTATTTTTTTAAAAGTTCCAAAACACTTGCACGACTGCTACCTACGCAAGATAAGTGCGGGGCTGCAGCGATACCGCTGTCATGAATCTCTTTGACAGTATTCAGCGTCCCATCCTGCGTCGATCCCCCTGCTCCAAAGGTCACTGAAAAAAAACTCGGCGCCATTTCTTGAACAAGACGGCTCCTTACTACACGTAATTTTTCAGCACCTTCCTCCGTCTTCGGAGGGAAAAACTCAGCACTGAGTTCTATGTTGTCGAGTAGGCTCATGGATTTAATATCGATAGTGATCAGGTTTAAATGGGCCTGCTTTATCTACGCCAATGTAATTTGCTTGTTCACTGGTTAAAACTGTCAACTGTGCATTTAAATTCCTTAATTGCAAAATTGCCACTTTTTCATCCAAATGTTTCGGCAGCGTATAAACACCGACAGGATATTCTCCCGTATTCGCTTTTGTCCATAATTCGATTTGCGCAATCGTTTGATTGGCAAACGAAGAACTCATCACAAAGGAAGGATGTCCAGTACCACAACCCAAATTAACTAAACGGCCTTTTGCTAAGAGAATAATTCTCTTTTCTGGCTCACCATTTTGCGCAGGGAAAATAATATGATCTACTTGTGGCTTAATTTCTTCCCATTGATATTTTTCAACACTTGCAACATCGATTTCGTTATCAAAGTGGCCAATGTTACAAACGATGGCTTGATTTTTCATTTTCAGCATAATGTCATGTGTAATGACGTGATAATTTCCAGTTGCAGTAACAAAAATGTCGGCCTTATCAGCCGCATATTCCATTGTTACAACACGGTATCCTTCCATTGCAGCCTGTAATGCACAAATTGGATCTACTTCTGTTACCCATACCTGCGCAGATAATGCTCTTAATGCTTGTGCGGAGCCTTTTCCTACATCGCCATAACCTGCGACTACAGCAACCTTACCTGCAATCATGACATCAGTCGCTCGCTTAATCGCATCGACTAAAGATTCACGGCAACCATATAAGTTATCAAACTTACTCTTTGTTACTGAGTCATTGACGTTAATCGCAGGGAATTTAAGATCACCTTTGGCAAACATTTGATATAAACGGTGTACACCTGTTGTTGTTTCTTCTGTTACGCCCTTAACTTCTGCAAGTCGGACTGAATACCAAGTTGGGTCAATCGCAAGTTTTGCTTTGATCGATGCATACAGAATCGTTTCTTCTTCGCTCGTTGGATTATTTAAAACAGAGATATCTTTTTCTGCTCTAGCGCCAAGATGCAATAATAAGGTTGCATCACCACCGTCATCCAAAATCATATTGGTGTATCCACCATCATGCCATTCAAAAATACGGTGGGTAAAGTCCCAGTACTGCTCTAAAGTTTCCCCTTTGATAGCGAATACCGGTGTGCCATTGGCGGCAATTGCTGCAGCTGCATGGTCTTGTGTAGAGTAAATATTACAAGATGCCCAACGTATTTTGGCGCCTAATGCTTCTAAGGTTTCAATTAACACGGCAGTTTGAATCGTCATGTGTAAAGAACCAGTAATGCGAGCCCCTTTTAAAGGCTGAGTCGCTTGATACTCTTTGCGGATAGCCATCAGTCCTGGCATTTCAGTTTCCGCAATGGCGATTTCTTTACGACCAAAACCCGCGAGGGTTATGTCGGCAATGACGTAATCATTTTTATTTTCTGCAACAGTATTCATATGCTCTCCAAAAATTACAGAAGTCTTGGGGAAGCTTAATGAAAAGCCCACCAACCAAGAGTTCAAAAGGTTAGTGAGCGCCGTTGCCTAGACTCTATCAAGAGTCCCTCCAAGCCTGGGGTAACTAACTTAAGATTAGTTATCCTCGCAACGCTCCTTGGAGAATGACTCTTATTATAAACCTGCTGCAGATTTCAAGGCGATGACACGGTCTCTTGCCTCCCAAGTAAACTCGGGCTCTTCCCTACCAAAATGGCCGTAAGCAGCAGTTTTTTGGTAGATTGGTCTTAGCAAATCCAGCATTTTTACAATACCTTTTGGCCTTAAGTCAAAGTGTTCACTTACTAACTTTGATATGGCTTCATCTGATATTACGCCTGTGCCATAGGTACTCACCATCACTGATGTTGGCTTTGCTACGCCAATCGCATAAGAAACTTGAACGAGGCACTTTGTTGCAAGACCTGCGGCAACCACGTTTTTAGCGACATAACGTGCGGCATAGGCAGCTGAGCGGTCCACTTTAGATGGGTCTTTACCAGAGAAAGCGCCACCGCCGTGGGGTGCAGCACCACCATAGGTGTCAACAATGATCTTACGGCCAGTAAGTCCACAATCGCCTTGTGGACCACCAATAACGAAACGACCAGTTGGATTGACCAAGTAATTAATCGATCCTTTGATTAACTCTTTAGGTAATACCGGCTTAATAATTTCTTCAATGACAGCTTCGCGTAAGGCTTTTAATTCAATATCCGGGTGATGCTGAGTAGACAAAACAATCGTATCGATTGAATCAGGGCGTCCATTGACATAACGCAATGTAACTTGTGATTTTGCATCTGGGCGTAACCAGTTAAGACGACCATCACGGCGCAGTTGAGATTGACGCTCTACTAATCTGTGTGAAAGATAGATTGGCATCGGCATGAGTTCTGGGGTTTCATCAACGGCATAACCAAACATCAAACCTTGATCTCCGGCACCTTGATCTAATGGATCATCCTCAGCCTTATTCACGCCTTGCGCAATATCAGGGCTTTGCTTGTCGTAAGCAACTAAAACCGCACAACCACGGTAATCAATACCAAAATCAGTATTGTCGTAGCCAATTTCACGCAGTGTTTCCCGTGCGACCTTGATGTAGTCAACGTTTGCTGAAGTCGTAATTTCACCGGCAAGAACAACTAAGCCTGTATTGCAGAGTGTTTCTGCTGCCACTCTTGCTGTGGGGTCTTGTGCAAGAATTGCATCAAGAATTGAATCAGAAATTTGATCTGCCACTTTGTCAGGGTGACCTTCAGATACAGATTCAGAGGTAAATAGATAATCGTTTGCCATATAAGATCCTTAATAAAAAAGTTCGACAACACGTGCCGAACTACCTTATACGGCGACGCTTTAGCAGAATTTATAGTCGCCCTGCAAGTTGTCTTAACTCGGCGATTTAATAAGTATAACGTTTCTGTGTATTTTTTTCAAACTTAACCATTTTTTGCATATCATAGAGGGAATGCAATGGTTAATTCATCTTATCGGTCGTCTACCACTGAAGTATCTACAGTATGTAGGTGCTTTTTTAGGACTTTTGACCTATTGGTTCTCTCCAAAAGACAAAGCTCTCATTCATGAAAACTTAGCCTACGCCCAACAGTTATATGACTTTAAAGCCGATCCAAAAGAGGTCGCCAAGTCTGCCGGCAAAATGTTAACGGATAGCTTATGGATTTGGCAACACCCAACACAGGCTCTTCAAAAGACAGAATTAATTCATTGGGATGTTGTGCAAAGTGCAATGGCCGAGGGGAAGGGCCTGTTGATGCTGACACCTCATTTAGGTGCTTTTGAGATGATTCCCCGTGTTTTAGCTGAACACTTTCCTGCCACCATTATTTACAAACCGGCCAAACAAGCTTGGCTCAATGCCCTTATTGAAAAGGGTAGAGCCCATCCCCGCATGAATTTCGTGCCTGCTAATATGCAAGGTGTGCGACAAATCGCACGTGCCTTAGTCCGGGGTGAAGCTGTTGGGATTCTCCCCGATCAAGTGCCAGGAAATGGCGAAGGTGTTTGGGCGCCATTTTTTGGTAAACCTGCCTATACTGCGGTTTTACCCGCCAAAATTGCCCTCAAAAACAACATTCCTACAATTGTTTTTTCTGCGATCAGAAAGCCACATGGGGCTGGTTGGGCCATGGTTGCGCAACGCATCAATGAACCCTTTAACAGTGATCCAATTCTCGCCGCAACCCAGCTCAACCAATTTTTAGAACAGATCATTATTAAAAACCCTGAGCAATATCTTTGGATGTATAAACGATATAAGCATCCAACTGGGGCTCCTTTGCCACCGTCATGAGTAAAGCAATATTATTTTTATTGAATTACATGGGCTTAGGACTGCTGTACTTCCTGAGCATATTACCTATTTCCGTAAACCATGCCATTGGTGATGCGCTAGGGTGGATAGCCTTTCATTTACCAATTGAGCGCAAGAAAGTAGTAGATATTAATTTGAAACTTTGCTTTTCTAATCTATCTGATCAACAGCGTAAATCATTGGCTCTTAGGCATTGGAAACTCTTTGGTCGATCAATTACTGAGCGTGGTTATTTATGGCTGGGCTCAAAAGAACAAATCAGAAAATTAGTCAAGGTTGTCTCTGACGTAGATTTAAACGATGGACAACCCAGAATGTTTTTTAGTATGCATCTTCTTGGTATTGAGGCTGGCCTGATAGGGGCCTCTTTGTATGCTTCTGATCTTGGCATTAAAGATCCAATTACCCTTTACATCAAAATGAAAAACGATTTTTTTGATGTGAAAATAAAATCCTGGCGCGAACGATTTGGCGCCCAAATGATTCTCAGACAAAATGGTAGGGCTCTGATTCGAGCAATTAAATCACATCACGCCGTTATCATTTCTCCAGATATGGACCTTGGTTTGCAAGACTCCATCTTTGTTCCATTTTTTGGTGTGCCAACCTGTACTGTAACCTCCATTTCTCGTTTTGCACATTTGACACAGGCTCAGGTTTGCCCGATGGTTACCACGTTAAATACTGATGGCAAATCCTATACTGTGCATATTGGTAAACCGCTAGAGAACTATCCAACAGAAGATGAAGTCGCTGATACCTTACGGCTGAATCAGTTTTTCGAAACGCAAATTATTCCTCGACCAGAAGAGTATTATTGGGTGCATAAACGTTTTAAGAATCGACCAAAAGGACAGGCTAGGTTTTATTCATGAGACTACAATTTACGAAAATGCACGGCGCTGGCAATGATTTTATTGTGATTGATGCCATTCATCAGGATATTAGTTCACTCACGAAAAATGATTGGGTTCGTTTAGCCAATCGGCAATTCGGTATTGGCGCAGATCAAATTTTAATTGTTCAGTCTCCACATACAAATCAAGCAGACTTTCGATATCGCATCATCAATCATGACGGCTCAGAAGTTGAGCAATGCGGCAATGGCTCAAGATGTTTTGTACGCTTTGTTCGATTAAAAGGACTGACTACTAAAACAGAAATTAAGGTAGAGGTAGCACACGCCATCATTACATTGACTGAACTCGATGACCATCAAGTGAGAGTCAATATGGGGTCACCTATTGTTGATCATGCCTTGATTCCTTTTTTGGCAGACGGGCTTGAGACTCGTCAACATGGTCCTATTGCTGAGTTTTTATTGTCCTTACCTGATAACCCTGCGTGGATTACACCGGTTTCTATGGGCAACCCACATGCTGTACAAATTGTTGCATCCGTTGATAAGGCTTTAGTTAAACAAACCGGCCCTCTGATTGAGCACCACCCTGCTTTTCCTAACCGCGTCAATGCGGGGTTTGTGGAAGTCGTCAATCGTTCACATGTAAAAATGAGGGTGTTTGAGCGTGGCTCTGGTGAAACTTTGTCGTGTGGTACTGGCGCTTGTGCAGCAGCGGTTACTTGTATCCTGAAAAACTTGGTTGATTCCCCTGTGGTAGTAGAAACTTCTGGCGGCAATCTCTCAATTGAGTGGGACTTTGTGGGGGTTGGGCTTCAAGCGCCAGTTCTGATGACCGGACCCGCTACCTTCGTCTTTGACGGTCAAATTGACCTGAAATCCATCGCGCAATAAGTTTCTTTGTTTTTTTACTTACTCAACGCCATATTGATCGCGATAAGCTTTCACCTTGGGTAGGTACTCTTTTAATGCGCTGTTTTCTGAGCGCTCTAAATAGAGTAATACATCTTTTAGGTTGGCAATACCAATGACTGGAATACCAAAGTCGTTTTGAACAGCTTGAACAGCAGAATATTGTCCAATTTCTGTGGCGGTTCCAGACTTCTCCATTCGGTCTAGTGCAATTAATACTGCACATGGCTTAGCACCAGCCTTCTGAATAAGCTCAACAGACTCGCGAACTGATGTCCCTGCTGAAATAACATCATCAATAATGACTACGTTTCCAGAAAGCTTAGCGCCAACAAGGACGCCCCCCTCGCCGTGGTCTTTTGCTTCCTTACGGTTATAAGCAAATGGTACATTTTTCCCAAGGTCTGAAAGGGCAACGACTGTACTTGCTGCTAAGCTGATTCCTTTATAAGCTGGGCCAAACAACATATCAAAGGATATGGCACTATCTATTAAG
>CANFUO010000041.1 GCA_947450225.1 Burkholderiaceae bacterium
GCAGAAAACAGTAACTGTACTCGTAGAGAGAAAAGTAAAGCATGCCCTTTATGGCAAGTATTTCGGTGTTTCAAAGAAATACCATGCTCATGACGAGTCTGATCAGATCAAAATCGGTGATACCGTCGAGATTTCTGAGTCACGCCCAATGTCTAGAACAAAATCTTGGGTTGTAACTCGCGTAGTAGAAGAGTCAAAAGGTATTTAAATTTACTTGCATATTTAATGTAAGCTTGTTATAGTAGAGGGCTTCGTGTGTTTTTCAATAAAAATTTGAAAAATACACGAAAAAAGAGTTGCAAATGCATTTATTAATCCGGGTTGCCTTTATTTAATATTTTTTGAATAAGGAAAGCCCTTAACGGAACCAAGACTGATTGCCTTCGGGTATTTAAGTTGGGGATAAAAAAATGATTCAAACTGAAAGCAGACTACAGGTCGCTGATAACACTGGCGCCAGTGAAGTAATGTGCATTAAGGTCTTGGGCGGTTCCAAGCGCCGTTATGCAAGCATTGGCGATATTATTAAAGTGACTGTTAAATCCGCAGCTCCTCGTGGCCGCGTGAAAAAAGGTGATATTTACAACGCTGTTGTTGTACGTACAGCTAAGGGCGTCCGTCGTTCCGATGGATCGTTAATTAAATTTGATGCTAATGCGGCAGTTTTGCTTAACGCGAAACTTGAGCCGATTGGAACACGTATCTTTGGCCCAGTGACGCGTGAATTGCGTACTGAGCGTTTTATGAAGATCGTTTCATTAGCTCCTGAAGTAATTTAAGGAGAGGCCATGAATAAGATTCGTAAAGGTGACCAGGTCATAGTTACTACTGGTCGCGACAAAGGAAAGCAGGGAACTGTAATCGCTATGCTTGAGCAAAAGGTTTTGGTTGAGGGCGTTAATCAGTACAAAAAGAATGTAAAACCTAATCCAGCAGCCGGTGTAACGGGTGGAGTGATCGATAAAACAATGCCAATTCAGATTTCGAATGTGGCGTTGATTGACGCAAATGGTAAGCCATCGCGTGTGGGAATTAAAGAAGTGGACGGTAAAAAAGTTCGTTTCTTAAAGACCACTGGCGCAACATTATCGGCTTAAGGGGAAAAGAATGACAACAAGATTTCAAGAGCACTATGCCAATAAAGTTGTTGGCGAATTAACTGCTAAGTTTGGTTACAAGTCAGTGATGGAAGTACCTCGCATTACAAAAATTACTCTGAATATGGGTTTAGGCGAGGCCGTAGCTGACAAAAAAGTGATAGAGCATGCAGTAAGTGATTTAACAAAAGTTGCTGGTCAAAAACCGGTAGTGACCAAAGCTAGAAAAGCGATCGCCGGATTTAAGATTCGTCAAGGCTACCCTATCGGCGCAATGGTCACTTTACGCGGTCAAAGAATGTATGAGTTTTTAGACCGTTTTATTACAGTAGCTTTACCACGTGTTCGCGATTTTCGTGGTGTATCTGGCAAGGCCTTTGATGGACGTGGAAATTACAACATCGGCGTAAAAGAACAGATTATTTTCCCTGAAATCGAATACGACAAAATTGACGCTTTGCGTGGATTAAATATCAGCATTACTACAACCGCTAAAACAGATGATGAAGCAAAAGCTTTGTTAGCGGCCTTTAAATTTCCTTTCCGTAACTAAGAGGTTAACGTGGCTAAACTTTCATTAATAGAACGTGAAAAAAAGCGTACTAAAACAGTTGCTAAATTTGCGGTAAAACGTGCCGAATTAAAAGCAATTATTGAAGATACCTCTAAGTCAGAGGAAGAACGCTATGATGCGCGTTTGAAATTACAAGCGTTACCTCGTAATGCAAGCCCCATTCGCCAACGTAATCGTTGTGCTTTGACTGGTCGTCCACGTGGAACATTCCGTAAGTTCGGTTTGGGTCGCGCAAAAATCCGTGAAATCGCTTTTAGAGGCGAGATCCCGGGCGTTACTAAAGCCAGCTGGTAACAGTTAAAGATTAGGAGAAATTATGAGCTTTACCGATCCAATCGCAGATATGTTAACCCGGATTCGCAACGCGCAAGCGGTGCAAAAGCCAGGCGTCACTATGCCTTCATCCAAACTTAAAGTTGCTATTGCAAACGTTCTAAAAGACGAAGGCTATATCGACAGCTTTGAGATTGCTGGAGAAACTGCAAAACCTGTTTTAAATATCACACTCAAGTACTATGCTGGCCGTCCAGTTATTGAACGTATTGAGCGTATTTCTAAGCCGGGCCTTCGCATATATAAAGGTCGTCATGATATCCCTCAAGTATTGAACGGATTAGGCGTGGCTATTATTTCAACCCCACAAGGTTTGATGACTGATCGTAAAGCTCGCGCTAATGGCGTTGGTGGCGAAGTTATCTGCTACGTAGCCTAAGGAGAACGAATATGTCACGTGTTGGTAAATCGCCGATTCAAGTACCTAAGGGTGCAGAAGTACAAATTGCTGGAGCCTTGCTCACAGTAAAAGGTCCGCTTGGAACATTAACGCATAACCTCCATCCATTAGTTTCTTTGAAGCAAGAAGATGGATCATTGCAAGTAACTTGCAATGATGAGTCTCGTGAGTCAAATGCCTTATCTGGAACTACGCGTGCGCTTGTGAACAATATGGTAACAGGTGTTACTAAGGGTTTTGAGCGTAAGTTAAATTTAGTTGGTGTTGGATATCGTGCAGCATCACAGGGTACGTCCTTAAAACTGCAACTTGGTTTTTCACATGACGTGATTTATCAATTGCCCGCAGGTGTAAAAGCTGAGACTCCGACCCAAACGGAAATCATTATTAAAGGTGCCAACAAGCAGCAGGTTGGTCAAGTAGCCGCTGAAGTGCGCTCCTACAGAACCCCAGAGCCTTATAAAGGCAAGGGTGTTCGTTATAGCGATGAAGTGGTTCTCATTAAAGAAACGAAGAAGAAGTAATCGAGGCCGAATATGATGAACAAAAATGAATCCCGTATCCGTCGTTCGCGTCAGACACGTATCAAAATTGCAGAACTCGGAGTTCCACGCGTTGCAATTATGCGTACTAATATGCATATTTCTGCACAACTTTTCAGCCCATGTGGCACAAAAGTACTGGCGGCTGCATCGACAATGGAAAAAGATTTGCGTACCACATTAACCAATGGCGGCAATAGTAATGCTGCTAAAGAAATTGGCAAATTAATTGCTGAGCGTGCATTAAAAGCAGGAGTTACAGAAGTTGCTTTTGATCGTTCAGGTTTTCGATACCACGGACGTGTTAAAGCTTTAGCTGAAGCCGCTCGTGAAGCTGGACTGAAGTTCTAAGAAGATTAAGAAAAGGTCAAGGAAAAGAACATGGCAAAAATGCAAGCAAAAATGGCAGCTGAAGAGCGTGATGATGGTTTACGCGAAAAGATGATTGCTGTTAACCGCGTAACTAAAGTGGTTAAAGGTGGTCGTATTTTAGGGTTTGCTGCTTTGACAGTAGTTGGTGATGGTGATGGTCGAATTGGTATGGGCAAAGGAAAATCGAAAGAAGTTCCTGTCGCTGTTCAAAAAGCAATGGATGAAGCTCGTCGCAAGATGATTAAAGTTCCACTGCGTCAAGGCACATTACAGCACTCGGTTATTGGTGAGCACGGAGCATCACGTGTATTGATGTCTCCCGCTAAAGAGGGAACTGGCGTGATCGCCGGTGGTCCAATGCGCGCGATTTTTGATGTTATGGGTGTTACAAATGTTGTAGCTAAATCGATTGGCTCTACAAACCCATACAACATGGTAAGAGCAACAATTAATGGTTTGAGCAAAATGAGTACACCTGCTGAAATTGCTGCAAAGCGTGGCAAGTCTATTGAAGAAATCTTAGGTTAAGTGAATCGAGAATAAACATGACTCAAAATAAAACCGTAAAAATTAAATTAGTGCGCAGCATTATTGGAACGCGTGAAAGCCATCGTGCTACTGTTCGTGGCCTTGGTCTTGGTCGTCTTAACTCTACGTCTGAATTAGTAGATACGCCTGCTGTGCGCGGCATGATGAACAAAGTGTCTTATCTTATTAAAGAATTAACTTAAGCCATTAATTGACAGAGGAAATGATGGAATTAAATAACTTAAAACCTGCTGCTGGCGCTAAACATGCTAAACGTCGTGTTGGACGTGGCATTGGCTCTGGCCTTGGTAAAACAGCTGGTCGTGGTCATAAAGGTCAAAAGTCTCGTTCAGGCGGCTTTCATAAAGTTGGCTTTGAGGGTGGACAGATGCCTTTGTATCGTCGCTTACCAAAACGTGGTTTTGTCTCTTTAACGCGTCGTCATGTGGGTGAAATTACCTTAACTGATATTGAGCGCTTACAAGTTACTGAAATTGATTTAGTTGTCCTTAAGCAAAATGGTTTAGCTAATGAGCAGATTAAGTCTGTGAAAGTAATTAAAACTGGTGAATTGACTAAAGCAGTTACCTTAAAAGGATTAACTGCAACTGCTGGCGCACGCGCTGCTATTGAAGCGGCTGGCGGCAAATTGCTGGAGGAAGTGTAATAGATGGCAACGTCTTCTCAAACCGCTTCTAGCCTGATGAAGTCAGGAAACAAATATGGAGATTTAAAAAATCGCCTGTTGTTTCTCGTCTTGGCTTTAGTGGTTTATCGAGTTGGCGCGCATATTCCAGTTCCTGGCATAGACCCAAATCAATTGGCAAGTTTATTTAATGATGCCAAGGGTGGCATCTTAGGTATGTTTAATCTATTTTCAGGCGGAGCTTTATCTCGCTTTACTATTTTTGCCTTAGGTATCATGCCGTATATTTCTGCGTCTATCATCATGCAGTTATTAACCGTTGTGATACCGACGTTCGAGGCAATTAAAAAAGAAGGCAGATCTGGTCAAAGAAAGATTACACAATACACGCGTTATGCAACAGTTGTTTTAGCTACATTTCAGGCGATGGGTATTGCCATTGCACTTGAGTCACAGGCCGGATTGGTAACTGAACCAGGGTTCCTGTTTCAGATGACAACCGTAGTAACTCTAGTAACTGGCACCATGTTTTTAATGTGGCTGGGTGAGCAGGTAACGGAGCGCGGTTTGGGTAATGGTATTTCTATCATTATTTTTGCAGGTATCGCATCTGGCTTGCCAAGCGCTTTAGGTGGATTATTGGAGCTAGTAAGAACAGGTGCCATGAGTATTATCTCTTCGATATTGGTAGTAATTGTTGTTGCTGCGGTTACTTATTTTGTGGTTTTTGTAGAGCGTGGCCAACGACGAATTTTGGTGAACTATGCAAAACGCCAGGTAGGTAACAAAGTGTATGGCGGACAGTCATCACATTTACCACTTAAGTTAAATATGGCTGGCGTTATTCCTCCAATTTTTGCATCATCAATTATTTTATTTCCTGCAACGATTGCTCAGTGGTTTACTTCCGGAGAGAACACAAACATGTTCTCCAGGTTTATTAAAGACTTGTCGAGCACATTACAGCCAGGGCAACCTGTCTACATTATTTTGTACGCGACAGCAATTATCTTCTTTTGTTTCTTCTATACGGCTCTAGTATTTAATAGCCGTGAAACATCTGACAACTTGAAGAAAAGTGGTGCCTTTGTACCAGGAATTAGACCAGGCGATCAAACGGCAAAGTATATTGACAAAATTTTGGCAAGGTTAACTTTAGCTGGAGCAGCGTATATCACTATCGTTTGTTTATTGCCTGAGTTTTTAGTCCTGAATTGGCAAGTACCGTTTTATTTTGGCGGCACATCATTATTAATTATTGTTGTTGTGACGATGGACTTTATGGCACAAGTACAGTCTTACCTTATGCAACAACAGTATGACTCACTGATGAAAAAATCAAATTTTAAAATGGGCCCAGGCGTCTAAATATGTCAAAAGATGACGTCATACAGATGGCTGGAGAGATTGTAGAGAATTTACCGAATGCGATGTTTCGGGTGAAGTTAGAGAATGGACATGTAGTTTTGGGACATATTTCTGGAAAGATGCGGATGCACTACATCCGTATTCTGCCTGGTGATAAGGTTACTGTGGAGATGACTCCATACGACCTAACGCGTGCACGAATTATCTTTCGTGCCAAGTAGTACGAATTGGAGAGGGGTTAGTCATGAAAGTATTGGCATCAGTTAAATGTATTTGCCGTAACTGCAAGATCATTAAGCGTAAAGGCGTATTACGTGTGATTTGTTCATCAGATCCACGTCATAAGCAGCGTCAAGGTTAAGTAGATTAATTTAGAGGAATTTATATGGCACGTATCGCCGGGGTAAACATCCCCAACCATAAACATACCGTTATCGGGTTAACTTCGATTTTCGGCATTGGTATTACTCGCGCAAGAAAAATTTGTGAGGCTGCGAGTGTTCCAGAGTCGAAGAAAGTTAAGGATTTAACCGATTCGGATTTGGAAAAAATTCGTGAGCAAGTAGGTGTATTTGCCACTGAGGGAGATCTTCGTCGCGAAGTAACGATGAATATCAAGCGACTAATGGACTTAGGCTGTTATCGTGGCGTCCGCCATCGTAAAGGTCTTCCAGTTCGTGGTCAGCGTACTAAGACAAATGCTCGCACACGCAAAGGTCCGCGTAAAGCAGGCATTGCTTTGAAGAAATAATAGGAAAGCGAAACTGATATGGCAAAACCACAACAAGCGAATGCAACACGAGTTCGTAAGAAGGTTAAGAAAAATATTGCTGACGGCATTGCACACGTGCATGCATCGTTTAACAATACGATTGTTACGATCACTGATCGCCAAGGAAATGCTCTTTCATGGGCAACCTCAGGTGGACAGGGTTTTAAAGGATCGAGAAAATCTACTCCATTTGCAGCGCAGGTTGCGGCTGAGGTTGCAGGTAAGGCTGCTATCGAATGCGGTATTAAAAATTTAGAAGTACAAATCAAGGGTCCTGGACCTGGCCGTGAATCTGCTGTAAGAGCATTGAATGGCTTGGGAATCAAGATCACTGAGATTCAGGATGTGACGCCAGTTCCACACAATGGATGTCGTCCCCCTAAGCGTCGTCGCATTTAATATTTAAAAGCGATTTTTTAAATTAAGCCCACCGTTCAAATATATTTATTTGAACTAACCCACTACGAAAGTAGCGGCAAAGAAAGGAAATACACGTGGCACGTTATATAGGCCCTAAGGCTAAACTATCACGTCGGGAAGGTACCGACTTATTTTTAAAGAGCGCTCGTCGTCCTCTTGCAGACAAATGCAAGTTAGACACTAAGCCTGGTCAACATGGTCGTACATCTGGAACTCGTACTTCTGATTACGGAAACCAATTACGCGAAAAGCAAAAAGTAAAAAGAATGTACGGCATTCTTGAGCGTCAATTTAGACGTTACTTTGCTGAAGCAGATCGTCGTAAAGGCAATACAGGTGAAACCTTATTATCTTTATTAGAGTCCCGTTTAGATAACGTTGTTTATCGTATGGGCTTTGGTTCTACTCGATCAGAAGCTAGACAATTAGTTTCTCACAAAGCCATTGTAGTTAATGGTGATGTGGTCAATATCCCATCTATGCAAGTCAAGCCTGGTGATATTGTGGCGATTCATGAAAAAGCTAAAAAACAAACTCGTGTTCAAGAAGCTTTGACGTTGGCACAACAAATTGGACCGGCAAGCTGGGTCAGTGTTGACGCAACCAAACTTGAAGGAACATTCAAAAAAGTGCCTGACCGCGATGAGCTTAGTAGTGAAATCAACGAAAGCTTGATCGTAGAACTTTATTCGCGTTAATTGAGGCATCCCTAAGGAAAATATATGCAAACAACACTGCTGAAGCCCAAAATTATATCTGTAGAAGCAATTGGCCCTAATCAGGCAAAAGTCGTTATGGAACCATTTGAGCGTGGCTATGGTCACACACTAGGTAATGCATTGCGCCGTGTACTTTTATCTTCAATGTCTGGTTATGCACCAACTGAAGTAGGTATTGGCGGAGTAGTACATGAGTATTCAACATTAGATGGTGTTCAAGAAGATGTAGTTAATTTACTACTCAACTTGAAAGGAATTGTTTTTAAATTAGAGTCACGTGATGAAGTAACAGTCATGTTGCGTAAAGAAGGTCCATGCGTTGTTACTGCTGCCGACATAGATTTACCGCACGATGTTACTTTGATTAATCCTGAGCACGTTATTGCCAACTTATCTGCAGGCGGTAAGTTAGATATGCAAATCAAGATTGAAAAAGGACGTGGATATGTACCGGGTAACCTACGTCATTATGCAGATGAAAATACAAAGTTAATTGGTCGTATCGTTTTAGATGCTTCATTTAGCCCAATCAATCGAGTTAGTTATGCCGTAGAGTCCGCGCGTGTGGAACAGCGTACCGATTTAGATAGACTTGTGATGACGATCGAAACGAATGGCGTTATTACTCCAGAAGAAGCAATTCGTCAGTCAGCTGGAATATTAGTTGATCAACTCGTGGTGTTTGCAGCATTAGAAAACAATCAGGTAATTGGTGACGTACAGTCTAGCCGTTCACCGATGGTTGACCCAATGTTGTTACGCCCAGTAGATGATTTAGAGCTAACAGTTCGTTCAGCGAATTGCTTAAAAGCCGAAAACATTTACTACATTGGCGATTTGATACAACGTTCTGAAAATGAGTTGTTAAAGACTCCGAATTTGGGCCGCAAATCCCTTAATGAAATTAAAGACGTGTTAGCAGCCCGTGGTCTGACTTTAGGAATGAAGTTAGAAAGCTGGCCTCCAACAGGTCTTGAGAAATAATAGAAAGGAAGTATCATGCGTCACGGAAACGGACTGCGTAAGCTCAATCGTACATCTTCTCATCGTTTAGCGATGTTGCGTAATATGTCTAACTCATTGTTACAACATGAGTTGATTAGGACAACATTGCCTAAAGCGAAGGAATTGCGTCGTGTAGTAGAGCCGCTTATAACGCTTGGCAAAAAAGATAACTTAGCAAATCGTCGTTTAGCTTTTAATCGCTTGCGCGATCGTGAAATGGTGACAAAACTCTTTACTGAGTTAGGTCCACGTTACGCTACTCGTCCAGGTGGATACACACGAATTCTGAAGTTTGGATTCCGTGTTGGCGATAATGCACCTATGGCTCTTGTAGAGCTCGTGGATCGCCCAGAAATGGATGATTCAGAGGCAGTAGAAGCTGAATAAGTTCTAAAAGATGTTAAAAAAGCCAGGCTCAAATGACCCTGGCTTTTTTATTATGCGTGTTCCATTAAAGTCTGACAAAATATGAGGATATTAGGACTTAACTTTTATGAATATCCATCAACCCATTATTGTGACCGTTAGCTTCCCTGACAAGGATGCTGCACAACTCATCGCAAAACAATTAATCGAAAAAAAATTAATTGCATGTGCACAAATATCCGCTATCGAAAGTATGTATCAATGGCAAGGACAACTAGAAAATAGTCAAGAGTACCTAATGCAGGCTAAGACGATCCACACCTTGTGGAAGGCCATCCAAGATCATGTGAAGGCATCACATCCATATGATGTACCAGAAATTATTGCAACACCGATGATTGAGGTGGATGAAAACTATTTTCAGTGGATGTTAGCAGAACTTGGGTTTACTGGGCAGCAACTTTATGTATAGAAAGCATGTAAAAAATCTTATATTTGTGGGGCTTTGTTTGTTGTCGCTCCTTTGCCAAGGAAAAGAATTTTTGCGACCAGAAGAAGCCTTTAAGGTACAGGGTAAATTAACCGAACAGGGCTTACAGGTCACGTTTGCCGTTGTGCCAGGGTATTATATTTATCAAGAGTCACTTCAAGTGCAGGCGCAGGTTGATAACACTTTACTGACTTTAAATCCAGAAAGTCTGCCCAGTGCACATGAGAAATATGATGAAAACTTTCAAAAAATAGTGCGAACGTATACAGATACAATAACACTCAGCTTTAGTCTAAGTAGGTTACCCAAACAAATCCCGTTGAACTTGGAAGTTCAAGTACAGGGTTGTGCAGAGAAGGGAATCTGTTATCCACCGATGACAAGATATCTTCAAATCATGCAATATGACACCAGCGTGCTATCAGTAGCATCGATAGAGAACTCATCGCAGAGCGCTAACACATCATCATGGTGGGACGCCAAAGATGATTTAAACGCCCTCAATAGAATTTTAGATAAAACCTCTACGCCAGTATTACTGGGCATATTCTTTTTATTGGGGCTTGGACTAGCCTTTACGCCTTGCATGCTACCCATGCTACCTATCCTCTCGAGCATTCTATTTGGCGCACCGACTGGAAAGAGTACACGTAAAAAAACCATTATCACAGCAGGAACATACGTGTTAGGAATGGCAATGGCATTTAGTATTGCCGGAATGGCCACGGCCTGGTTTGGCGCTGGAGTTTCAAGTCTTTTACAAAACCCAATCGTAGTCATTGCATTTGGCTTGCTCATGATTGGATTGTCCGGTAGTTTATTAGGCGTCTATGAACTGCGTTTGCCACACGCCTGGAATCAAAGGGTTCATCAATGGATGGATAAGCATCAAGGCGGTAATTTATTTGGTGTATTCATGTTGGGCGCTCTATCGAGCTTGATAGCAAGCCCATGTGTGACAGCACCATTGGCAGGAGTGCTCACCTTCATTGCACAAAGTGGCAAAGTAGAGCTTGGGGGATTAATTTTGTTTGTGCTGGCCTTAGGCATGGGATTGCCATTGATGCTATTTGCAATTGGAGCAAGAAGCTTGGTACCCAAAGCAGGCTCTTGGATGTTGCGCGTGCAACGCGTTTTAGCCATTGTGCTCATTGCCTTTGCTATCTGGATGATCTATCCGGCCCTTAGCAGCTTAATCTTCGGTCATCAGGCAAAGAGTACCAAACAAATTGGGGGTTTAGAATATCAAGTGGTAACTTCGCTCGAAGAGTTACGAACTAGCTTACAAAATGCCAAAGATAATCAAGAAGGAGTATTAATTACTTACTATGCTGATTGGTGTGTGAGTTGCAAAGAAATCGACAATATCGTTTTAAACAATGCTGAAGTAAAAACACAGCTACAACAGGTAAAAAGAATTGAAGTTGATGTAACTACCTCGGGAAAAAATCAACGCGATTTATTAAATGAATACCATCTCTTTGGCCCACCGG
The DNA here is from genome assembly GCA_947450225.1 of Burkholderiaceae bacterium. Taxonomy (GTDB): domain Bacteria; phylum Pseudomonadota; class Gammaproteobacteria; order Burkholderiales; family Burkholderiaceae; genus Polynucleobacter. Next base: position 11,126 of record CANFUO010000041.1, read on the forward strand.
CCTTTATTTTTATCAATGCTCAAGGCAAAGAAGTAAAAAGTTTGCGGGTTGTTGGCATCATTACGGCAGAAAAACTGCAAGAAAAAATGAAATCACTTCGCTTGCAATAATTTAGCGGCCTCGAGTGCAAAGTAAGTAAGAATGCCATCTGCGCCTGCTCTTCTGAAGGCCATGAGGGACTCCATCATCACCTGATCATGATCAAGCCAGTTGTTTTGCGCCGCGGCTTTAATCATCGCATACTCACCACTGACTTGATACACGAAAGTTGGATATCCAAAGGCGTCTTTCACGCGTCGCACAATATCCAAATAAGGCATACCAGGTTTAATCATGACCATGTCTGCCCCTTCAGAAATATCCATCGCTACTTCACGAATAGCCTCATCTGAATTACAAAAATCCATTTGATAGGTTTTTTTATCACTTTTACCTAGATTATTTGCAGAGCCAACCGCATCCCTAAACGGCCCATAAAAAGCGGAAGCATATTTAGCCGAGTAGGCCATGATTTGTGTATGAATAAAACCTTCAGACTCAAGAGCGTCGCGTATCTCAATAATTCTGCCATCCATCATGTCCGATGGCGCCACAATATCAACCCCAGCACGTGCTTGACAAATAGCTTGTTGCACTAACATCGCCGTAGTTTCTTCATTCAGCACATAACCAGCGTCATCGATAATACCGTCCTGACCATGGCTAGTATAGGGATCAAGAGCTACATCCGTCATAATGCCGAGTTGAGGAAACGCATCTTTCAAGGTTTTAACGACATTCGGGACAAGACCATTTGGATTACAAGCCTCAGAGCCATCTAGATTTTTCAAAGAAGCATTAATGACTGGGAATAATGCCATAACAGGAATGCCAAGATCTACGCATTGTTGGGCGGTCTCTAACAGAAGATCGACAGACTGTCTTTCGATGCCAGGCATAGAAGCAACCGCTTCACGACGACCTTTGCCTTCAAGCACGAAAACTGGATAAATCAAATTACGTGCAGACAAATCAGTTTCTTGAATAAGAGCCCTTGACCAAGCCGAAAGACGAGCTCTACGAGGGCGATGAAGAGGAAACTGAAGCGAAGTGGAGCAAGATTGATTTGACATAAAAACCTTTAACTGACTAACCATTTACAGACGAGTTCATCGGCTTGTTCTAATCCAATGCGCTTGGTACTAGAAAATAACTGAGCAGACAACTCCCCAAAATGAGCATGTTGATCATTTAAGGATTTTAGCTCATCTCGTACAGCTTTCATCGCCAGCGCCTTTTCAGATAAATTGAGCTTATCGCACTTGGTAATTAATAAGTGGACGGGCTTACCAGTTGGGCAGAACCACTCCAACATATTGCGATCTAGATCAGTGATACCTCTGCGAGAGTCAACTATGAGAACCATACCTTTAAGTTGAGACCGCTCTTGTAAGTACTTACTTAGGAGAGTTTCCCAATGTGCCCGTACTTTACGGTCAACCTTTGCATATCCATAGCCTGGTAAGTCGACTAAATGACCTAAAAGGGTATCTTTTTCTGGAATGCAGAAAAAGTTGATATGTTGAGTGCGACCAGGGGTTTTACTCGCAAAAGCTAAGCGCTTTTGTGAGCATAAAACATTAATTGCCGTTGATTTACCTGCATTAGACCGACCCGCGAAAGCGATTTCAGGAAGGGGATCTTTGGGTAAATCGGCAAGATGATTGACCGTGACGAAGAACTTGGCTTGTTGAAGCTTTGACATAAATGCTCGAAAAATGAAGCTATTGTAAAATTACACATATAAAATTAGGAAATCTATAAACACTATTATGCGCTTATCACTTATGTTAAAAAATATTATTCAAAAGTTTAAATTTCTTGGACTCGTTGCGATTCTTGGTTTTACTCCCTTTTTATATGCGTCTGAACCAGCGCCAAAGGCTGCCAAGCCTGATTTAGCTGCTGGTGAAAGCCTTTATTCGAATGGCGATACTAAGCGTGGTATTACAGCTTGTGTGGGTTGTCATGGCGCAAATGGTAATAGCGGTTCAGGAACTTGGCCAAAGCTTGCAGCGCAAAACGCCACTTATTTACAAACCCAACTGGCGCATTTCAAGTCAGGTGAACGTGCTAACGCCGTGATGATGGGTATGTCGATGCTGTTGACAGAAGCTGACATGAAAAACGTCTCTGCCTATTTAGAAAAACAAGCTCAAAAGCCAGGAACGGCTCGCAACAAAGACTCAATTGCTTTAGGTAAAAGTATCTATCGCGGTGGTATAGCATCTAAAAATGTTCCCGCCTGCGCATCTTGCCATGGACCTTCTGGATCCGGTATTCCTGTTCAATATCCACGGATTGGTGGGCAGTGGGCTGAATATACCCAGACTCAACTCGTTAGTTTTAGAGCAGGTGAGCGCAAAAACGCGCAAATGAATACGATTTCATCTAAGCTCAGCGATAAGGAAATGCAAGCGGTTTCAGACTATATTGCTGGCCTGAACTAATCTTTATAGTAAGGTTTCAATCATGAGGGCTATAGGCCCTCATTTCATTTCGGCAATAGATGTTCAAGAGCGAACAAGCTTTGCACCGTCTCACGCTCACGGATGAGATGAACTGAAGTATCACTGACCATCACTTCAGCAGCGCGGGGTCTCGTATTGTAATTAGAGGACATGGTCGAACCATAAGCCCCTGCAGAAAGAATTGCAAGAAGATCGCCGCTCACTACGGAAAGCAAGCGATCTTTACCCAACCAATCACCAGACTCACACACAGGACCTACAACATCGTAAGTTTCTGCTAGCAAAGATTTATTCACCACAGGCACGATACTATGAAAAGCATCGTACATCGCAGGCCGCATTAAATCGTTCATTGCCGCATCAACGACGCAAAAGTTTTTTGCATCTGTTGGTTTAAGGTATTCAATCCGCGTTAAAAGTACGCCAGCATTTCCGACAAGCGAGCGACCGGGCTCAAAAATAACATCCAAAAAGCCAAACCCTCTTTTTTCGATATGGTTTAGTAATGTGTTCGCAAAAAGCGTAATGTCCGGAGCAATATCACCGCCATAATCAATGCCAAGACCACCACCAATATCGAGATGATGAATATTGATTCCTTGATCGCGAAGCTGTTCAATTAATAATAAAACGCGGTCTAGAGCATCTAAATAAGGTTGAATGTCTAAAATCTGGGAGCCTATATGACAATCGATCCCCACAATGTTGCAGTTGGGCATGGACTTTGCAGCAGCATAGGTTGCCAACACTGATTCGTAGGCAATACCAAATTTATTATCTTTTAAACCAGTAGAAATATAGGGGTGGGTTTTAGCGTCCACATCAGGATTAACACGTAAAGAGATGGGCGCAACAAGTCCAAGTTGACCAGCTATATCATTAATGCGTGAGAGCTCGGGAATAGATTCGATATTGAAACATTTGACACCAACTTCAAGGGCGCGGGTAATTTCTTGGACGGACTTGCCAACACCAGAAAAAACACAAAGCGCAGGATTCACGCCAGCCGCAATGACTCTTTCTAATTCTCCGCCACTCACCAAGTCAAAGCCTGCGCCAAGTTGAGCAAAAACATCGAGAATCGCCAAATTACTATTCGATTTCATTGCAAAATGAACTCTTGCACGACGAGTGCCATCCTTACGCAAACATGCACTCTCATAAGCCATAAAGGCTTGCGTTAGGGCTTTTTTACTATAAACATAGCATGGTGTACCAAACTGATTTGCAATATCGAGTAGAGATACGTTTTCGGCAAACCAGTTATCGTTTTGAAGATGAAATCCGGATAGTTTAGGAAGTTGATTCATGATGAATTAAGGCTTAACAGGTGTAGTTACAGATGACTCGGGAGGGCTTGGGTATTGGACACCAAGAGGTTCGATTTTTTTGGGTTTTTCTGGAACAGGTGGAGGAGGTGGCAAATAAAGCGGCCCTCTAACCCCACAAGCAGTAAGGGATAAGAAAAGAATTCCCCATAAGGTGAGAAGAAAACTAAAATGTAATTTAGCGAATACTTTCATGATTCTTATATTATGAAGGCAAATGAATCAACCAACCAAAAAAGACTGACAAATGACACCATCTCATTCCGAAAAAATCACTGATTCTGAATTTAAAAATCTAGCAAGTACTGCCCTAGATAAAATTGAGGGGGAGCTTGAGCGATTATTTGAGAGCACTGATTTTGATGTGGATTTAGAAAGACAGGCAAGTGTTCTTAGTATTTCATTTCCCAACAAAACGGTCATTGTTATCAATTTACAAACTCCGTTACATGAACTATGGGTGGCAGCGAAAGAAGGCGGATTTCATTTTAGGTGGTCTGGCTCAAAAAAAAGCCCTTTATGGTTAGACACTAAAACTGGAGAGGAATTCTTTACCGCTGTTTCAAGATACATCTCTACCCAGGGTGGAGTTCAATTTAAGGTGTAGTTTTCGCGTGGAGCCTTAAGAATTCACTACGCGCAAAGCGATCCGTCATACCAGCAATATAGTGAGCAGTGCGCCGCTCAGGACAATTTTGATCCACGGTTCGAAAGTGACCAGGAATTTCAGTTGGATGAGAAATAAAGTAAGCAAATAAAAATTCAATTTGGGCGGCAGCCTCTTGAGTAACACTCAAAACCCTGGGATGCCTATACAGATTTTTAAATAAAAAACTTTTTAATTCAACAACCTGTTTTTTCATGTTGTCTGAGAAAGAAATCAAGGCAGGTAAATGGCGGACATCATCAATCGATTTTGGCGTATGTTGTGCAATCAAGGATTGTGAATGGTTTACCAAATCATCGATTAACACATGAATCATATGACGAATCACCTCATGGCGAAGTCTACGACCCTCTAAGTAGGGATACATCTCAAGAACGAAGGTTCGACGTGAATTCCACAATTCAGTTTCATTTAAGGCGTCCATCTCAAGTAACCCAGAGCGAATACCATCATCGATATCGTGATTGCTATAGGCCACCTCATCGGCAATATTCGCTAGTTGAGCCTCAAGGCTTGGTTGTAAATGGTCATCAAAACGTTGCGCTAGACCCCCGAGCCATGGGCGGTGTAGATCAATATTTTTGCGAGAAATATGTTTTAGAATGCCTTCGCGGGTTTCATAAGACAAATTAAGGCCATTAAATGTCGGATATCTCTCTTCGAGTTCATCGACGACCCAAAGACTTTGAAGATTATGCTCAAACCCATTAAAGTGATGCATACATTGATTGAGGGCGTCTTGACCAGCATGTCCAAAAGGCGTGTGGCCAAGATCATGCGCTAAGGCAATAGCTTCAACCAAATCTTCATTCAAGTGCAGTCTTCTGGCGATGGCTCTACCAATTTGAGCAACTTCAAGACTGTGCGTTAGTCGTGTTCGAAAATCATCGCCTTCGTGATTTAAAAAAACCTGTGTTTTGTACTCAAGACGCCTGAAGGCGGCGCAGTGCAAGACGCGATCGCGATCTCTCTGAAATGGGTTTCTGCCAGACTTCGAGGGTTCTTGTGGTTCTGGATGAACGCGACCCTCTGAATTGTCTGGGCGCGCACTATATACAGCTAAATCAATCATGTTGCCCCAAAGCGCTGCAATACAGAGCGAATCATCGGATCAGGCACTTTGAGCACCGACGCTTTACCAAGTGCTTGTAAAACAATATATTTAATCGTTCCTGATTCAGCTTTTTTGTCATGTGACATGAAACCCATGTATTTATCAACAGGCCAGGATGGTGGTGTAACTGGCAGATGAAGTGCTTGAATAATATTGGTTAAGCGATGCACATCATCGGTAGAAATAAAAGATAACTCTTTTGATAATTCTGCAGCAATCACCATCCCACAAGCAACTGCTTCCCCATGAAGCCATTGCCCATAACCCATACCAGCTTCAATAGCATGACCAAAGGTATGACCAAAATTCAGGTGAGCACGAATACCCGTTTCTTTCTCATCGGCGGCCACGACCGCTGATTTAATTTCACATGAGCGAAACACAGCATGCTCCATGGCCAAGGTATGACAAGCATTCAGATCGCTGATATGCGCTTCGATCCAATCTAAAAACTCGGCATCAGCAATTGCACCATGTTTGACAACCTCTGCAAGACCTGCCGCTAATTCTGTTGGTGGGAGAGATTTGAGAGTTAATAAATCTGCAATTACCGCGACTGGTTGGTGAAATGCGCCAATCATATTTTTACCAAGAGGATGATTAATCCCGGTTTTTCCACCGACAGAAGAGTCCACTTGAGAAAGCAGGGTAGTTGGTATTTGCACAAAAGCAATACCGCGCATAAAAGATGCCGCAGCAAATCCCGCCATATCGCCAACAACACCACCGCCTAATGCAAAGATCGTACTCTTGCGATCAGCTCCTGC
>CANFUO010000042.1 GCA_947450225.1 Burkholderiaceae bacterium
AGCTGGAGGACGAGGTCTATCGCTTGCAAAACTATTACGCGATTCGTTATTTGAAAAACTATTAGAGCTATTAGAGCGGCTTGGTGCACGACCACGACCACCGCCGCCGCCACCACTTCGATCTGAGCGTCCACCACCGCCACTGCGATCTGATCGCCCACCACCACCAGAACGACCGCCTGGACGTGGTCCTGATTCGGCTTTCTTTTGCGGTTCAAGACCAGGGATAATCGAAGGGGCTAATGTATTTTGTGTAAAACGCTCGATACCACGAATTTTGACACGCTCACTATGAAGAGCAATCGTGATTGCAATGCCAGAACGGCCTGCTCGACCAGTTCTACCGATGCGATGTGTATAGTCTTCGGGTTTCATTGGTAAGCCAAAGTTAATCACATGGCTAATCGTAGGAACGTCGATACCTCTAGCAGCAACATCCGTTGCAACTAATATTTTCGTAACGCCTTTGCGAAGTGAATCTAAACGGCGATTTCTGACAGCTTGGGGCATTGCACCATGAAGTGCGCTTGCGGCATAACCATCGGCACGCAGATTATCAGCGATATCTTCACTTTCAATCTGTGTACTTGCAAATACTACGGCTTGATCCAAAGTAGGATCTGACAACCAGTGACGTAATATCTTATGTTTGTGTGACATGCTATCAGCCCAGTGCATCGTTTGAGTAATGTTGGTATGGACATCACCTGCGTGAGCAAGTTCAATACGTGTTGGGTCATTCACGAGTTCATGGGCGAGCTCCATAATCCGCGGGGCAAATGTTGCTGAAAACATCATTGTTTGAGCAAGGTTTTCACAGCGACGATGGATGTTTTCCAGATCTTCTGCAAAACCGAGATCGAGCATACGATCCGCCTCATCGACCACAAGATGATTTACTTTATCAAGACGAATCGCGCGGCTATCATTCAAGTCGATCAGACGACCTGGTGTTGCCACAACAATTTGAGCACCTTTTAATGAAGCAATTTGCTTGCCGTAGGGCATGCCGCCCATGATGGTAGCAATCCGAATACCGCGAGCAAATTTAACTATTTCTATCGCATCTGCAGCAACTTGTTGTGCTAACTCACGGGTAGGACAAAGAACTAAAATGTGTGGCTCAGCACGACCAGGTACAGGTTTGCCGTTGGGATTTGCAGTTAATAATTGATGAATAAGGGGTAACAAAAAGGCAGCAGTTTTACCACTACCTGTTTGGCTACTCACCATTAGATCTCCGCCGAGAATAGCAGCGGGGATGACTTCTTCTTGAACTGGTGTCGCAAATTCGAAACCAAGTGCGGTAGTTGCCTCAAGAAGGGCTGGGTGTAAATTTAATTCTTTAAAAGTAATAGGCATATCAATTCCCCGATGTGGGGATCTCCAAAGTTGTTAGTACCTTCAAAAAGGTACAGGTCGTCAAAAGGCATCGACCATCAACATGAGGAGTAGGCGCTTCCCGAAACTCTAGGGAAAATATCTATCAAATCTAGATACGACTACGTCTTAAAGACTTACAGACATACCAAAAAGGCAATTTGGGTCAGCAGTGCTGGGGACGATGAAAATACTACAGAGCGAACTATACCACGAAACTATCAGGGTTGTCCCTAATTCGTGGTAAAAACATCAGAATTAATGTTTTCCAAGTACTTTCAATAAGTTAGCTATTTTTTTTCCGTAAGGTGGGTGTGCAAGTTTCGTTCCACCCAAACCTCGGAGCCCCAAAAATCCTTTCATAGAGAAGATGGGTTTTTGGTGGGAGAACGTATCAAAACCATATTTGCCGTGGTAGTTACCCATGCCACTTGCCCCCACCCCACCAAAAGGTAAGTAGGGATTACTAAAGTGCAGCAGTGTGTCATTCATGGTGACGCCACCAGCTTGCGTATTTTCCATTAATACATTGAACTGAGCGCGGTCAGACCCAAACCAGTACATAGCTAATGGGTGTGGCTTTGAGTTAATAAAGGCAATTGCCTCCGTTAATTCGTCATAGCCAATAATCGGCAGTATTGGCCCAAAAATTTCCTCATTCATGATTCTTGAAGTGCTGGTGGCACCGACAACAATACATGGCATCACGGGATTGACGGTAGATGGTTTTTCACTAAAGGGGATGATAGAAGCGCCTTTATCACTAGCATCCTGAAGCAGGGCTACCCACCTTAACGATTGTTGTTCATCAATCGCATGTGTGAGCGGAGTATGTTCTCCATACATCGTTTCAAATGCAAGTTTTAATTGTGCAATCAGTTCATCTTTTTTCCAATGTGGGACCAGAATATAGTCTGGAGCAATACAGGTCTGCCCACAATTAAATAACTTACCGTAAAGGATTCGACTGGCACAGTCTTTTATCGAGGCGGTTGTATCAATGACCACCGGTGACTTGCCACCGAGCTCAAGAGTTAATGGCGTTAAATTCTCAGCCGCCGCCTTAGATACCAATTGACCAGTAGACGTGCTGCCGGTGAACAATAAATGATCAAAGGGCAGGTTTGCAAAATGCTCCCCAACTTGAGCATCGCCATTGATAACAGTGATTTCTGATGGATGAAAATATTGGGCAATTAAAGTAGCCAGATATCCAGAGGTTCTTGGTGAGCGTTCTGAAGGTTTAATCCATACCCGATTGCCAGCTGCTAGGGCAGAGATTGTAGGAATAAGAGCTAAACTGAGCGGGTAATTCCAGGGGCTCATAATACCAACCACTCCCTTTGCCTGAGGCAATAAATAACTTTTACTCGGACGCAAATGAACCGATGTTTTTACTTTGAGGGGTTTTATCCAAGCATTTAAATGCTTGAGTACAAAAGATGCTTCTTGACGAATCGCTAAGATTTCTGCAAGTTGAGTTTCTATTGGATGACGAAAGCCAAAATCTGCTTCAATCACTTTACACAAATTTTCTTCGTTTTCATTTAGCATAGTAATGATTCGCACAATTCTATTTTTGCGAGTTTCAATACTAGGATGTGGTTCTAAGACAAAAGCTTGTTTATTTTGTTCGAGGTCGTAAAGTAACGGATTCATAAAGAAGCATTTTAATGAATAAAAAGGAAAATGCATGGAAAATCAACGCATAACATTGGGCGGCGGTTGTTTTTGGTGTTTAGAGGCAGTTTATCAAGAATTAAGTGGAGTTGTAAAAGTTATCTCAGGGTACGCCGGAGGTTTTGTAGAATTTCCTGATTATGAGTCTGTTTGTGATGGAACTACAGGGCATGCTGAAGTAGTACAAATTGACTTCAACCCCAAGGAAATTTCGTTAAGACAGATTCTTGAAGTTTTTTTTGTTATCCATGACCCAACTACTCTGAATCGTCAGGGGCACGATGTTGGTAGTCAATACCGTTCTGTTATTTACTGCGAAGATGAGCAACAAATACAAGTATCTCAAGGTGTGATTGAAGAGTTAAAGAATCAAAACGCCTATCAAGACGCCATTGTTACTGAAGTCATACTAGCGCCCATTTTTTATCGAGCGGAAGATTATCATCAAAACTATTTTGTAACACATCCTTTTCAGGGATATTGTATGGGCGTGGTTGCACCAAAATTGCATAAATTTCGTAAAACATTTGCACAATTACAAAAAAGCTCAGCTTAAGGAGCAAGTCTTTCAATATTCCATGTTTGATCAACACGTTTGTAATTGATGCGATCATGAAGACGAGATGGGCGACCTTGCCAAAACTCAATACGATGAGGTTTAACCATATAGCCACCCCAATGAGGAGGTCTTGAGGGGCTATCTCCGAACTTGGACTGAAAATTTTTCTCTTCTGATTCTAGAAATTCCCGGCTTGGAATAACACGACTTTGTGGAGAAGCCCAAGCGCCAATTCGAGACTCGATTGGTCTTGAATAATAATAGGTGTCGCTTAGTTCAGGGGACAATAAAGAGCAAGTACCCTCGATTCGAACTTGGCGCTCGAGCTCATGCCAAAAGAACAAGAGCGCGACCTGAGGGTTGGAAGCAATTGACGTACCTTTTTGACTCTGGTAGTTCGTATAAAAAACAAATTGTTGATCAATGACACCCTTAAGCAAAACAATGCGAGCACTTGGGGCGCCACTTGCATCGATGGTTGCCAGACTCATTGCATGAGGCTCAGGACACTGAGCAAGAGATGCTTGCTCAAACCACATGCCAAATTGTTTGATTGGGTCAGTGTCTACATCAGACTCTGCTAAGCTTCCTCGGGCGTAGGTTTTTCTTAAATTAGCTAAATTTTCCATTTGTTTAGTATATCCAATCCCGTAAGGATGGATGATAATAAATCATGAACACTGAAACAGAAATACTTGATCCGATATCTGAAAGACGCCTTTCTGGCGTTGCTCGGTTGTATGGCGAAGAAATATATGCGTTATTGCAGCGGTCCCATGTGGTTGTTGTGGGCCTGGGAGGTGTTGGCTCATGGGCTGCAGAGGCCCTTGCTAGAAGTGCTATTGGGGAACTAACTCTCATTGATTTTGACCATGTCTCAATCAGCAATACCAATCGTCAATTACATGCTTTGGACGGTGAGTTTGGTAAATCCAAAGTTGACGTAATGGCACAACGCTTACGATTAATTAACCCGCATTTAAAAATTCACTGCATTGATGACTTTCTCAAGCCAGATAATCTCGATCAATACCTCATCGAAGGGGTACCTGTCTTAGATGCGATGGATGATGTAACGAGTAAACTTGCATTAGCCACATGGTGCCATAAGAGTCAAACTCCACTTATAGTCAGTGGTGGGGCGGGTGGCAAAATGGATCCAACCCAAATAGAAGTTGCAGATCTCTCTAAATCAACCCATGACCCTATGCTTGCCAAAATAAGAGCTAGCTTGCGACAGCAATATGGTTTTGAGAAAGACCCAAAAAAGAAAATGCATGTGAGAGTCGTATTTTCTTCAGAGCCACGAATGGGGGTATCCAGCGGTGGTTTATCGTGTGCAGGTTATGGATCTACTATTATGGTTACTGCCACCTTTGGGTTTGTGGCGGCATCTGAAATCATTCAACAGATCATTGCATTACATAAATCGATCTAAAACCTTTTTACTGAACTTGTCTAAAATCCTTCGATTTTTAATCAGATATTGAATGCCATTTGCATCGGTGATGAGTAGGGCTTCTGATGAAACGCGACGAATATCTTGCTCGGTTTTTAACTTCAGTTTGGTCAAACCACGATCCGTTTGAATATCCCAAATACTAGGAAGAGCATACGAGTTGAGGCCAGTGATAGCCTGTATTACGGGAATGAATTCGATTTGTTCCAGCGATGATTGAACAATGGCTTGATTTACGTCATTTAACTCTGATAGAGATTCAAACCAAACCAATTCATGACCATCTTGATCTGTAATTGAAAATCCATTATCAGGGTGAGAAATAGGGAAAGCGCGAATCACCTTGACCTGGTCGTAAGATTCCCCACTCTCCAGTTCTAAGCGGATATTGCCAAAAGTATCTTTACTTAGTAAAAAATTCATCATTAAACTTTCAAATAACCTCTTGCGCAATTTCTGCGGCATGCCTAGCTTGGGCCTGATATAAGTTAAAGTAAGTTCCCTCAGCCGCCATTAATTCATCATGATTACCAACTTCAATAATTTCACCTTTATCAAGCACAATTAATCGATCAGCTTTGCGGAGTGTTGAAAGACGATGAGCAATTGCCAATGTTGTACGACCTTTGACTAAATTATCTAAAGCTTTCTGAATTTCTTTTTCGGTAGTCGTATCTACCGAAGAAGTTGCTTCATCCAGAATGAGAATTTTTGGGTCGATTAATAAAGCGCGGGCAATTGAAATACGTTGACGCTCACCACCCGAAAGAGATTGCCCTCTTTCACCAACCAAGGAGTCATAACCCAAAGGTAAGCGTAAGATGAAGTCATGAGCATTAGCAGCCTTTGCAGCTTGAACAACTTCTGTGCGAGTTGCGTTAGGTTTGCCATAAGCAATATTTTCAGCAATGGTCCCAAAAAACAAAAATGGTTCTTGTAAAACCATGCCAAATAATTGCCGAAGTTCTAAGGTGGCAATATCTCTGACATCAATACCATCAATCTTCACGCTACCTTCGCTGACATCATAAAAGCGACAGATTAAATTCACCAGAGTACTTTTACCAGAGCCGCTATGGCCAACAAGACCAATCATTTCTCCTGGTTGAATATTTAAGTTTATTCCTTTAGTCACTGCACGATTACCATATCGAAAACCAACATTGGTTAAATCAATTTGACCACGAATAACAGTTGGCAAAGCAACAGGATTTTTGGTATCAGGAACACTAGATTCATGATCTAAGATATCAAAAACACGCTTTGCACCTGCCGCAGCTTTTTGGGTATGGGACACGATTCTACTCATAGAATCCATGCGGCCATAAAAGCGGGAGATATAGGCTAAAAATGCAGTTAAAACACCAACAGTTATATGATCACTTGAAACTTGGTAGATGCCGAACCCCCAAACCACTAATAAGCCTATTTCAGTGAGTAAAGTGACGGTTGGCGCAAAAGAGGACCAGATACGATTTACCCTGTCATTAACCTCTAAATTACGTTGATTAGCAGCAATAAAGCGCTTGTTTTCTCGATCTTCTTGAGCGAAGGCTTTGACCACACGAATACCTGGAATAGTATCCGAGAGAACGTTATTTACTTCAGACCAATTTCGATCCACTTTTTCGAAACCATAACGCAACTTATCTCGCACGAAATGAATCATCCAGGCAATAAATGGAAGAGGCAAAAGAGTGACCAATGCAAGTAATGGATCAATACTAATTAAGATGGCCGCTGTCATAAACAACATCAGCATATCCGTTAAAAAGTCCAAAAGATGTAATGAAAGAAATATACAAATACGATCAGTCTCATTACCGATCCGAGCCATTAAATCGCCAGTTCGTTTTGCACCGAAATACTCTAGGGATAAACGAATTAAGTGCTCAAAGGTTTTGGTGCGCAACTCCATACCGATGCGCTCACTAACCAAAGCCAAAATATACGTCTTCCACCATCCAAGCCCCCAAGCAAAAAGTGCTGCTAGGAGTAGTCCACCGAGATACATTCCTGCTAATTCGTAATTCATTACCTGCGAAGTTTGAAAAGGAATTAACACATCATCCATCAAAGGCATGGAAATATAGGGTGGGACGAGTGTTGCCGCAGTGGAGAGTAAGGTAAGAATAAATCCAAGCAAAAGATCTTTCTTATAAGGTTTTGCAAAACGCCACAATTTAAATAGTGTCAGAGTTGAAGGTGGCACCTCTGTTTCGGGGTCGCAGACAATACAGGTACTTTGATTGACTGGAATTGGGCTTTGACAAGCAGGACAAATATTGATGAGATCACTATTGGCCTGTATGACAAGCGCATCTTTGGCCAACTCTTTTCGCTGAACAAAACTATCTCTAAATTGTGAGATAAGTACATTAATCGCTAAAGTAAAGTGCCACGTTTGAATGAGCCCACTTTTTGAATAAAGTGAGAGATGTCCAACACCAGCGTGATCATTTAGCCTTAAATAACCATCCTCATCAATTTCCCAATGCTGTTCTGAACCATCGCTAGAGGTTTGGGTAATACCTATCGTTGTACCAAGCTCATCTGCTGACCAAAGGCGCAGTAGCGTTTTTTCGAAATGAAGTGTCTGATTCAAATCAATCTCAACCACTGCAAGTAAGCGTTTTGCAGAAGTGGGGATAATGTTTTGCCAATGAAGTGGCAAGGTTGGCAAGAGTGAAGGAAGGGTACTAAGTTGAACCATGAAAAAAGTATAGTCTAGTCTGAAGAAATCCTGATTAAAGGCATTGAAAAAGCTCTATTTTAGGTATTTTGTCAACTTTTTAAGCATTCTGGAGTTATATCATTTATAAGTTAGAATTTAAGACAAATTTAATAGTTTTTTAATTTCAAATCACATCGAAAAGAATCTGGATTAAATGCCACAACTCCTTGATAAAACAATTAATATTCTTGATATTAAGTATATTCGAGGCCCAAATATGTGGTGTTGGGTTGAAGTATTAGAAGCCCTCGTGGATATTGGGGAGCTTGAAGAGTATCCTTCGGATAAAATCCCAGGCTTTTATGAGCGTTTGGTGAGTAAATTACCATCGCTAGTAGAGCATCGTTGTAGTTATGAAGAACGCGGTGGTTTTTTAAAGCGCGTTGAAGAAGGAACGTGGCCAGTTCATATTATGGAACATTTAACCCTTGAACTTCAGGGGTTAGCTGGTTTTGCTGGAGGTTTTGGACGCGCACGTGAAAGTACTACTAGCGGCATCTATAAATTAATTGTCGCCACCCCCCACGAAGAGGTCACAAAGCAGGCGATTTACTATGCTAGAGATTTATTATTGGCGTTAATTCAAGACCGCCCCTACGATGTAGACGCTAATATTGAACATTTAAAAGAAATGATTGATGATTTATGTTTGGGGCCAAGTACGGCTTGTATCGTCAACGGAGCAAAAGAAAAGCTAATACCTTTCATCCGTTTGTCCAATGGTAATTTAGTTCAATTAGGGTATGGTGCCCGACAAAAGCGCATATGGACTGCTGAAACAAATCAAACGAGCGCAATTGCTGAAACCATTTCTCGCGACAAAAATTTAACAAAATCACTTTTAGCCTCTGTCGGTGTTCCAATTCCTTATGGTGAGTTAGTTAAAGATGTAGAACATGCGTGGCAAGTCGCTCAAGAAATAGGTTTTCCGGTGGTTGTTAAACCACAAGACGGCAATCATGGTCGAGGAGTATTTACCAACTTACGTACCAAAGAAGAAATTTATGCAGCCTATGAAGTTGCTCGGCATGAAGGTAGTGGCGTCCTTGTTGAAAAATTTATTCAAGGGGATGAGCATCGCTTATTAGTCGTGGGAGACCATTTAGTTGCTGCTGCTAAAGGTGAAGAGTGTAAGGTCATTGGAGATGGCAAGCATACAGTTCTTGAATTGATCGAATTACAAATTAACTCTGATCCAAGACGTGGCCCCACAGAAGATTACCCATTAAATCAAGTCAGAATTGACTCGATTGCAGAGCTTGAATTAAAAAGTCAAGGTTATGTTTCTGACAGTATCGTGGCACTTGGAAAGTCTGTATTAATCCAACGGAACGGTAATGTGGCTTTTGATGTTACTGACATCGTTCATCCCTCGGTGGCAAAGAAAGTAGTGTTGGCTGCCAAGGTAGTAGGCTTAGATATTGCTGGCGTAGATCTCGTGGCAATGGATATCTCCAAGCCATTAGAAGAACAAGAAGCGGCAATTGTAGAAGTAAATGCTGGCCCAGGATTATTGATGCATATTAAGCCCGCCAAAGGTAATGCACAACCAGTAGGGCAGGCAATTATTAAGCACTTATTTCCAATGCAACAGAGTGGACGTATCCCAATTATTGGTGTGTGTGGCTCCAAAGACTCAACACTTGTATCGCAAATATGCGCATATTTTTTGAAATTAAATAATTTTTATGTCGCCTTATCTACGCAACAAGGTTTAAGTTTTAATCAACGCCCTGTCGAAA
Source organism: Burkholderiaceae bacterium (assembly GCA_947450225.1). Classification (GTDB taxonomy): domain Bacteria; phylum Pseudomonadota; class Gammaproteobacteria; order Burkholderiales; family Burkholderiaceae; genus Polynucleobacter. The sequence continues at coordinate 9,555 of CANFUO010000042.1, forward strand.
AAAATGGTAGCTCCGAATGGGAGCGGGGACGTCGAACTCTCCTCAACCCATTAGTTGAAGCTGCGGTCATCGAAACAACCGCAAAGGGTGTTTTGATGGAAGGTGTTCCTTATGATTTATGTGCTGTTGGGGTAGTGACTGGAATTGATAAAACGATATTATTCCCAGACCAATCTATTGTTGAGGAAAAACAGTTGTTCTCCCTTTATAGAACCCAAGTGGACGTTGTAATCCCCGAAGCTGATGGAGTGGCCGTATTGAATGCGGACGATGCTTTAGTTGTTGAGATGGCAGATATAAGTCCTGCAGAAGTTATGTTTTATAGCCCGGACCCTAGTAATGCAGCATTAACAGATCTAGCCAACAAAGGCGGAAGATCGATTACATTATCGGATCATAAAATTATTCTCAGGCAGGGTTTTCACCTTGCCTATTCGTTTTCGATTGATGAATCTCATTTTTTAAACCAAGATCAAAAATTAGCGCATGTATCCCCAATGCTTGCAGCCGTTGGGGCTGCATGGGCAGTTGGTTTGCCCTATGAGATTATTGAAACGGGGATTGCTACTTTCTTGCCTGAGGAGGCAATCGCATAATGGAATTACAACGTGTAAGAGCATTGCGTGGACCGAATTTGTGGAGTAGACATACTGCGATAGAAGCCGTGATATTTTGTGATGAGGCTGAAAGATCGATTCAAGGTTTAATTGATTTTGAAATTCAATTACGTACTTTATTTCCGAAACTGCATTTTGCAAATGTTGCACCATTTAGAAATGAAATTTCTATGGCGCATGTTATAGAGCATGTTGTTCTGGGACTTCAAGCTCAAGCAGGTTGTCCGGTCACATTTAGTAGGACAGTAAAAACCAACCAGTTAGGCCTTTATCAAGTGATCGTTGAGTACAGTGAAGAAGCTGTTGGTAGACTAGCGCTTGATTTGGCTTGGAAATTGGTGTTTGCCGCACGAGAAAATCAGACCTTTGACTTGCAAAATGCCTTACGAGAGTTAAGTCTTTTAGATGAAGATGTACGCTTAGGCCCAAGTACAGGATCGATTGTCCAATCAGCGGTTGAAAGAAACATTCCATACCGACGTTTAACCGATGGAAGTTTGGTTCAGTTTGGCTGGGGCTCTAAACAAAAACGTATTCAGGCTGCTGAAACAAGTCACACCAGTGCAATTGCCGAAGCAATTGCACAAGATAAAGAATTAACGAAAGATTTACTCCATGCAGCTGGAGTTGCGGTGCCGATGGGGAAAGTTGTTGATAATGCTGACGATGCTTGGCGGGTTGCCCAAGAGCTTGGTTCGACGATTGTGATTAAACCGCGTGATGGAAATCAAGGAAAAGGTGTGGCGGTTAATATCAAATCGGAAGAGCAGGTCAGAGCTGCTTTTGCGGTTGCACAACACTATGGGTCAAAAATTATTGTAGAGCGCTATATGCCAGGCCAAGATTTTCGTTTGTTGGTCGTTGGGGATACGCTAGTTGCAGCCGCAAGACGCGATCCACCACAAGTGATTGGTGATGGCGTATTAACCATTACTGAATTAGTTGATCAAATCAATCTTGATCCATTACGAGGCGATGGACATGCAACACCCCTCACTAAAATTCGTTTAGATGACATTGCTATAGCCACACTTGCTAAACAAAATTTAAATACACAATCCATTCCCAGGAATGGGCAGCGGGTTGTATTAAGAAATAATGCTAATTTAAGTACCGGTGGAAGTGCAACAGATGTCACACAAGATGTCCATCCTGACTTGGCGGCGAGTGCGGTTACAGCAGCCAAAATGGTGGGACTTGATATTTGTGGAGTCGATATTGTTTGCGAAGCCATCTATAAACCACTTGAAGAACAAGGTGGCGGTGTTGTGGAAGTGAACGCAGCGCCTGGTTTAAGAATGCACCTTAATCCATCTTACGGTAAGAGTCAGCCTGTGGGTGATGCCATTATTTCCTTGATATATCCTGCCTCTGAAAATGGGCGGATCCCGATTGTGGCAGTATCAGGAACCAATGGAAAAACGACTACTGTGCGTTTAATAGCCCATTTATTAAGAACGCAAGATTACCGTGTAGGAATGACAACTACTGATGGTATTTATGTTGAAAATGAGCGCATAGATTCAGGGGACTGCAGTGGGCCAAAGAGTGCAAGAAATGTATTAATGCATCCAGAAGTGGACGCCGCCGTATTTGAAACAGCGCGTGGAGGGATTCTCCGCGAAGGCTTAGGTTTTGATGCTTGTGATGTAGCTGTCATTACTAATATTGGTGAAGGCGATCACTTGGGGATGGGCTATATTGAAACTGTAGATGAGTTGGCAACGGTTAAAAGTGTGATCGTCAGAAATGTATCTCCACAGGGACATGCCGTTTTGAATGCTGCTGATCCCATGGTTGTGAAAATGGCAAAATCTTGTCGAGGACAAATCATCTTTTTTGGATTGAACTCTCACAACCCAGTGATTTCGACACATCGAGCACAAGGTAAAAAGGCAATTTTTCGAGAAAAAGATTTTATAGTCGCGGCTATTGGCAATCGCATTGTTCACAGAATTGCATTGGCGAATATACCTTTAACTGAAGGTGGTCAAATTGGTTTTCAGGTAGAAAATACGCTAGCATCAGTGGCGGCTGCATGGGCCTTAGATTTAGACTGGAAAAAAATTGAACAAGGTTTAAGTGACTTTGTGAGTGATGCTAAAACAGCACCAGGGCGCTTTAATATATTTAAACATCATGGCGCGACTGTTATTGCTGATTATGGACATAATCCAGATGCTATCCGTGCATTAGTTCAGGCAACGAATTCGATACCAGCACAAAGAAGGCATGTTGTCATCTCAGGTGCTGGCGATCGTCGAGATGATGATATTCGTAAGCAAACACAAATATTAGGAGCGGCTTTTGACTCTGTTATTTTGTATCAAGACCAGTGTCAACGCGGTCGTGAAGATGGAGAAGTATTAGCCTTGTTGCGAGAAGGATTGCAAGGGGCAACAAAGACTAAGCACATTGAAGAAATTCGTGGTGAGTTTTTAGCAATTGATACTGCGCTTGAACAGTTAAATCCCGATGATTTATGTTTAATCCTCATCGATCAAGTAGAAGAGTCCCTAGATTATCTTCATAAAGTAACAAAACCATAGTTTTTTTGGATTAAATGTTTGTAGGAAACGTCTGATTTCCTCTTAAGGAAATAAGCATTTAATTTTTATAGCCCTTGATTTTTAAAAGAATTATATTTTTCTGAAAATCAATAATCTTATTATTGGTAATTTTGTGGATTAACGCCACTAGATATTCTTCTTTCTTTTTTTTAGACTTTGTTGGTCATAAGATAAAAAGGAGAAAAAATTGCTCAATCAAGTAGATACTTCAGTAGAGTATTCAGATCAACATTCATTAAAAAGGCATTTAAAAGCCCGACACATCCGTCTAATGGCTCTTGGGTCAACAATAGGAGTGGGATTGTTTTTGGGTTCTGGAACCGCGATATCACAGGCCGGTCCAGCCATTTTGTTGGGGTATTTGTTATCAGGAATTATTGCATTTATTGTATTGCGTGCTTTGGGTGAAATGGCTGTTTACAACCCAGTCGCTGGATCATTTGCGCAATACGCCCATGATTATGTAGGGCCATTAGCGGGGTATTTAGTTGGTTGGGGATATTGGTTTTATTGGGTGATTGTCGGAGTTGCTGAAGTCACTGCAGTTGGTATCTATATGGGATTATGGTTCCCTGATGTCCCGCAATGGATATGGGCTGTTGGATCATTAATTTTGATGGGTGGACTTAATTTTATTGCTGTGAGGTTATTTGGCGAGTTTGAGTTTTGGTTTGCACTGATCAAGGTTGTTGCCATCATAGCGATGATTGGAATTGGTTTAGGAGTTATTTTCTTCGGATTAGGTAATCAGGGAGTTCCTTTAGGTATTTCTAATTTATGGTCACACGGAGGATTTTTTCCAACTGGATTGAGTGGATTTTTATTATCTCTACAAATGGCAATCTTCGCTTATGTGGGAATAGAGATGATTGGCTTATCAGCTGGAGAGACGGAGAACCCTGAGAAAACGATTCCTATTGCGATTGATTCATTAATTGTTCGAATTTTAGTGTTTTATGGCGGCGCCTTATTTGTTATTTTATCGATATATCCTTGGAATGAAGTTGGTCAAGTGGGTAGTCCATTTGTGGCGATGTTTGAGAAACTCGGATTAAGAGAGGCAGCTGGGATTGTTAACTTTGTCGTTGTCACCGCAGCCTTGTCATCTTGTAATGCTGGAATATTTAGTGGTGGTAGATTACTTTATGGATTGTCATTAAACGCCTACGCACCTGCTGCAATGAAGAAAATTTCTCGAAGTGGCGTTCCATTCGTAGCCATATTAACTACCGTTAGCATTGCAAGTTTTGGTGCTTTTCTGAATTATTTTGTTCCAGATGAGGCATTCCTTTTAGTTACCTCTGCTGTGACTTTCATCGGGCTTATGGTGTGGGTAGCAATTTTGAGTACGCAATTGATGTTTCGGAAAAAGTTGAGTAAAGAAGTCACTACTTCTTTGCAATATAAGAGTTTCTTATGGCCTTACGGTTCATGGGCGGCCCTTTTATTAATTGCCTTTGTATTGGTTTTACTTGCTATACAGGAACAAACTAGGGTGGGTGTTTATGTTGGAATACCAATCTTACTAACTTTAATTAGCGTGTTTTATTTATTTGGTTTGCATCGTCAAGATAATCGTCAAGGAGAAAAGAAATGATTGTAGGAGTTCCAAAAGAAATTAAGAATCAAGAATATCGAGTTGGGCTTATGCCTAGTCAAGTTAGTACTTTAGTGTCCCAGGGACATGAGTTGATTATTGAGACAAATGCTGGAATTGGTGTTGGTATGACAGATCATGACTATGTACTTGCAGGGGCCAAAATAAGTAATGCATCCTCGCTTTTTGAGCGTGCGGATTTAATCATTAAAGTAAAAGAACCTCAAGCAAATGAAATTGCAATGTTAAGACCAGAACAAATACTGTTTACGTATTTACATTTAGCCCCAGACGTTAATCAAACCAATTTATTAATAGCGAGCGGGGTAAGAGCAATAGCGTATGAGACGGTTAAGGCGAGTGATGGAAGTCTGCCATTATTAGCTCCTATGAGTGAAGTGGCTGGAAGAATGTCTATACAAGCTGCTGCACATCATTTAGAAAAAAGACAGGGTGGAAGCGGCATATTGCTATCTGGAATACCTGGAGTGCATTCAGCACATGTGATGATTTTAGGGGCTGGTATTGTTGGCATGAGCGCTCTTCAAATAGCTGTAGGTATGGGTGCACATGTCACTATAGTAGATAAGAACATACAGAGATTAAGAGAGTTAGACCTGATTTATGGAAACAAGATTCGAACAGTATTTTCGGACGAACATGTTTTAAATACACTATTTAAAGAGTCAGATGTGGTGATAGGAGCTGTTCTCATTCCGGGAGGTAGTGCTCCCAAATTGCTAAGGCATGAACACTTACATGGGATGAGAAAAGGTAGTGTTATTGTGGATGTTGCCATTGATCAAGGGGGGTGTTTCGAAACATCAAGACCTACGACGCATGATGAGCCAACATTTATAGTGGAAGGAGTTACGCATTATTGCGTTGCTAATATGCCGGGGGCGGTTCCTCGAACATCTACCTTCGGCCTAACCAATGCTACATTTCCGTACGTTCAAGCTATTGCAAATAAAGGCCTTAAACGCGCTATACAAGAAAGTGATGCTTTGAGATCAGGTGTAAGCGTTTTTGATCATTACTTAACATGTTCTGCAGTTGCACAGTCGCAAAAAAGACCCTATAAGGATATTCATTCACTCATTTAGAAGGAGTTAAATTTCGTAGTTGAATTTTTCGTGAGGGAATTTCAACTACGACATAAAGAATATGGGCAAATAGCCAGCTCAATAACCAAATGCCAAGCATGAAGACCACACCCAATTGAGGACTGTTCAAGTTGAGGTAGTTGTATAGAGTATTACCCAGTAGCAGTAAGGAAAAGTGAATCAGAAATACACAATATGCTCGTTGACTAAACCAAATACATAAATGTGACCAGACGATATTTTTAGATGTATAGGCCTGCTTCCCAAATAAAGAAAGTAACACAGCCAATACTATTTCAATAATGTTTTTGATGCGTAATTCAATAAAGGCATCACTTAAAACTAGCAATATGAATAGAAACAATATCACCCTTGCTTTATTTCTTAATTCAGGCTGCGAGGAGTTCTCTGCAAGAAATGCGATGATACCTAGCCCGTAGGCGCCCACAAAGTAAATGAAATAATTATCGAATATTGGATTTTGACTAAAGTACATTAAGGAGCCAAACATTACAATCGATAGAATAATAAATGTATTTTTGAAAGATTTTAAAAAAAACAGTAAGCAAGCCGCGAAAATATATAGCTGCCAATCGATGGCGACATACCAGACACCTACAGAAATAGACTCAAAGCCTAGAATATTTTGCAAAAATAAAAAATGCGCCAATACTTGTAATAATGTTTCAGGTTCACCGATGTAGTCTTCATAATGAACAGCTCGTGCGATCATGGCACATACCATAGTAAAAACGATAGCGACAATGTAGGTTGGTGCTAAACGTAAATATCGATTCATAATGGTTTTTAAAAGGCCAAAATTTACAAGTGTTTGGGAAAGACTTTTGGCGGTGAGATAGCCTCCAATGACTAGAAATATTTGTACGGCATACTTGCCATGCTGACCAACAAAATCAATAAAGCCAGGAAAGAGTTCGTGTACTTTGGTTGGGATGATGCCGTAGTTACTCAGATGATGAAAAATGATAATTTGAACAGCAATTGTTTTTAAGAAATCTACAAAGAGATATTGATTCTTAAATTGTAATGGCCTCAGTTTCATATGCATTCATCCGTTGGCAAATTGTGATTTTATATGGATAAAAAAAGGACCGGTAGTACCCAGTCCTTTTTTAGCAATAAAAATCATGAATATAGGTTAAATACCCATTTCTTTAAAAACTTCCTTTGCCACTCTAAAGCTATCAAGAGACGCCGGTACTCCACAATAAACAGCTGATTGCAGAAACACTTCTTTAATTTCATCTTTAGTGAG
>CANFUO010000043.1 GCA_947450225.1 Burkholderiaceae bacterium
AAGGCGGCGGGAGAGGCCACAGAGTATTACAAAAATATTCTGAGCGCCATTGATCTGCTAAAGAAAACCGAGGCAACACGTAAAGGTTTAGTGATTTTATCGGATGGCAAAGATGAGGATAAGGCGTATACCCGTGAAGATGTATTGAAGGCAGCAAAAGAAGCTGGTGTATCCATCCTGGGAGTGGGATTTCGTGAGCGTGTATCGGACTCACCTTATCTGCAAAACATACAAAAGCTAGCCATTGAAACCCAAGGACAATATATTGATGGATCAGAAGGTCGGTATCCTGCAACGTTCATGGCCCAGCCATTTGCATTTGTAGAAAAAGGTGGTCGCATTGTATTTAAAGGAGATAAATACAATTCTCCACAAGATGTGTTGATTGTTCTTGGTACACGAGCAGAAAAGCCGCTCGAACTCACTACGCAGGTTGATTTTCCTGATAAGCGAACTAAATCTGAAAAAGCAAAAGAATTCGTTAAAGCGAATTTATTATTCCTCATCTTAGGATCGGTAGCTTTCTTTGCGGTGCTAGGGTATTTAATTTACTTCTTGCGGACTAGAAAAAAAGCCAGTGAACTCCCCCCGCCGATTGAATATGCCTATTTAGAAGAGATGAGTGGTGCCAAAACACGCCATTCCCTAACGAAAACAGCAATACGACTTGGTCGTAGCAATGACAATGATGTGTACTTACCTAATGACTCGATATCATCCCATCATGCTGAGATTCATCGGCGCCGGGAAGGGGATTTTTATATCGTTGACTTATCCTCAACCAATGGGGTGTATGTCAATGAGAAATTGGTCACACAAACGGAACTCAATCATGGCGACATGATTGAGTTAGGTGAAGTAAGACTTCATTTTTATATCAATTAATCAGGACTGGAGATAGCAATGTCAGATGAAGATACAACGCGCATTTTAAATCGTAAGACTCCTAAATTAGGTAACGAAGCAGATGACACGGTTGCGTACTCAAGTATGCAAAAATCTTCCGTGACAGACAAAAAATCGTCTAGCAGTCGTGATGAGGACTATACAAAAGTATTTCGACCAAGTAAGCCAGGTGAGGCCGCATTAGGAGCACCTGTTCAGGTTAGTGCTGGATTTAGTGGCGAACCTGTTGTTGGTTGGTTAGTTGTAGTCGACGGACCAGGTAGGGGTCAGTCACTCCCCTTGGGTTTTGGGATGAATAGTATTGGTCGCGCCAAAGAAGCGCGGATTTCATTAGACTTTGGTGATGAAGAGATTTCTCGTCAAGATCATGCATCCGTTGTTTATGACCCAAAAGGAAATAAGTTTTATCTCCAGCATGGCGGCGGCATCAATCTGACCTATATTGGACAAACACCCGTTTTACAGCCAGTAGAAATAAGAGGTCGCGAAACCATTTCTATTGGTAACACTAAATTAATTTTTGTGCCTTTTTGTGGCCCAGACTTTATTTGGTAAGAAAGGTCATCATGAGTAAGCCTGCCCAAACAACAACATTTCGTCGCCAAATTGATTTTGATCAAAAAGAGTTCATTGGTGAGCGTGAGTTACAAGAAGACTATTCCGTTATTAATTTTTTAAAACAGCAAACGGAATTACTTTTTGTTCTCGCTGACGGAATGGGTGGACATGCAGGTGGCGAAGTTGCTAGTAAAACAGCAGTAGATACTTTTGTTAAAACCTTTGTTGAATATCCCTCTGAATCGATACCCGCCAAACTTGGTGCAGCCCTGCAGCAAGCGAATAATGAACTCGCAAGCACAATCTCAGCACAGCCAGACTTAGACGGTATGGGGTGTACATTAGTTGGTATGCATTTAGGAAGTCAGGGCGCAAATTGGATTAGTGTGGGGGATTCGCCTTTATTTCTGATTCGAAAAAATCAAATCATTCGATTAAACGCAGATCATTCGATGGCCCCCTTGATTGAAAAATCATTACTTGAAGGCAAAATTAGCCAAGAGGAAGCAAATAATCATCCCCATCGACACGTTTTACGATCTGCGGTGACTGGTGGCGAATTAGCCCTCATAGATACGCCGCCCAATACGTATGGATTATTTGCTGGCGATATTGTTTTACTTGCCAGTGATGGGGTATTAACCTTAACTGATGAAGAGATACTGAGAACCATTAAAGGGGTTAAATCAGTCCAAGCTGATAGCATTACATCAGCATTACTCTCCGCCGTTCGAGCTAAACGAAGACAGCGTCAAGACAATACGACAGTGCAGGTATTTGTAGTGCCTGATACCTGGAAAAAGGGGGGAGGCAGTGCAAGTAATGGCAGCCTTTGGTTAGCTTTAGCTGCCGGATGTGTTGCCCTTGCAGGTGGTCTTGGCTATTACCTGACGATCAATCCTGAGGGAAGTCAACTCCTCAATACTCAACCTGCAGCTTTGGAAGAAGTGAAGCCGCCGCAACCCATTGTGTTGCCACCTTCACCCAATGCTGTCGGGGGAACTGACAACGAAACACCTAAAACAAAAGTAGAGGAAGGCGCTAACTCACCCAAAGAGAGAAAAGAGCCAAAAGAATCGAAAGAGACCAAACCTCCTAAAGCGCCAGTTACACCGCCAAAAACTACTCCACCAAAGACCGGGCCGAACGCTAATCCTGGCCCAACTCCGAAAACCAATCCACCTGGCGTTGCTAATGGTGAGACAGAGATTATTCCACCATCCATCCCACAAGTGAATACACCAGCTAACACACAAAATAATACTGAATTAAAAAACACACCTCCAGAAGTTAAAGAGACTAAAAAGTCAGAGACTATTGAACCAACTCCGCCTAAACCAACTCCGCCTAAACCAATTGTGCAAAAACCAGGGGGAAATACTGAGCCTCCAAAGCCTCCTTCAACTGATGCGCCAAAAGAATGACATGATGTTAAAAATACTCATTACCTTCTTCATCGCCTTGTTGAGTTCACAGTTAAGTGCGCAGGACATCCTATCTCAGGCCGATCAAAGTGTCGTCAGAGTCGTTGCTAAAGATGGCAAGGGCTATGATTTGGGAAGTGGTTTTGTGGTGGCAAAAGATATTGTTGCGACTAATTTTCATGTCATCGAGCACAATCAAGGAATTGTTGTTCTCAAAAAAAATCAGAGTGGCAAAGATATTAAGTCAGTTAAGGCTACTGTTCTATGGCGTTCAGCTGAATATGATTTAGCGTTGTTAGAAGCTCCTGGACTCGATTTGCCGGTCATTACGGTGCGTGAATCACTGCCCAATAAAGGTAGTCCTGTAACCACGGTAGGTTATCCTGGCGGGGCTGATGAAGCCCTTGATATTGCGCAGATTGCTTTAGTAGAGTCAACCTTTACTCAAGGAATCATTGGTCGTTTTATTGAAGCATCTTGGTCTGTGAATGGTCAAAAGCAACAAATAATCCAGCATAGCGCTTCTGTGAATAGCGGTAATAGTGGTGGGCCACTATTAGATAACTGTGGAAGAGTTGTTGGAGTTAACACAGCAAAAGCTTTGGGTATCGTGCAGGGTACGAATGCAACCGGTTTGACGGTGAATCAAAGTGACGGCATTTTTTATGCCTCACATATATCCACCCTGATTCGGGCTATGACCGAACAAGGGGTTCCTTTTAAAATGACAGGTGTAGAGTGTTCAGTGCAACAACCGACCATCAATCCTAATTTAGAAATTAATATAGGAACGACAAAAAAAGCCGACAACACCAAACTCATTGCATTAGCATCAGCAGCTATTTTATTAGCTTTGGGAGCTTTATTTTTCTCATTGAGTAAATCAAAAACAGTGCGGGAAACGTATACCCAATTCCAAAGACGTTCTCAAACAGGTGCGGCAGACGCTTCTGCCTATACCAAGGTCTCTAAATCGTTTCGCTGTGCGCTGGTTGGACAAGATAGCAATGGTAACCCCGTCAAATTAAGTTTTTCAGAAAAAGCACTGCAATCTGGAGTCATACTTGGACGGGATTCAGCGCAAAGTGATGTGATGGTAGATGATCCTTCAGTATCACGAAGACATGCAAAACTGCAATACGACTCTGGCAGATTATTGATTCGGGACATGGAATCAACCAATGGCACTTGGGTGAATGGTAAACGGTTGGGCCCTGAAAGTGCAACTTTGCGCGTAGGGCAAAGTGTCAATTTAGGTAAAGTAAATCTACGCGTTGAAGGAGATTTTTAATGAGATATGCAGGCTTTTGGATTCGCGTCGTCGCTTACATTATTGACGCTTTTATTTTAAGTACTGTCATGATTTTGATTGGCACCATATGGTCTTTGGGGAGTGACGACAGTACCATCGATTTGATTGCGACAATCGCCCAATCAGGGATGGTTGCGTTTATAAGCTTTTTTCTCAATTGGCTCTATTATGCAATTTTAGAATCGAGTGAATACCAAGCAACATTAGGTAAAAAGCTATTGGGGCTTCATGTCACTGATGAATTCGGGCGACGGATTAGTTTTGGTCGCGCCACAGGTCGTTATTTTTCTAAATTGATTTCCAGTCTAATACTTGGTATTGGATATATCATGGCAGCGTTTACCGATCGTAAACAAGCGTTGCATGACAAAATTGCGAGCACCTTAGTTATTTACGCATCTGGAACGGTAAGTTCTGTCCCTGTAGCTCAGCAAGCGGGTGCTTATCCATCTGTATCAACAGGCTCTTCTTCTGCCTACACCACCATTCGACAGTCATCGTCTAAGCAGGTGGTATTTGCTGGCTTTGATTCAAATGGTAGAGTTGTGCGCCTCAGCTTTGAAAAAGACGACCCCAGATTACAGCAAGGTGGTCTGATGATTGGGCGTGATGGTCAGGTGGTGCAATTGCATGTGAATGACACATCGGTTTCGCGCATGCATGCCAAAATATTTTCTCAAGATGGTGAATTGATGATTGAAGATTTAAAATCAACCAATGGTACGATCGTCAATGGAAAACGATTGGCAAGTAGTTCAGCAGTAACATTACCTGATCGTGGAAATTTAATGATTGGTGATGTAGAGCTATCGATTGGGGAGTTTTGAGGCATGTCAAATTTAAGTGCGCTTCCGATTGGAACAGTTTTAGCAGATGATTACCGGATTGAAGGGATTCTCGGACAGGGTGGTTTTGGTATCACGTACCTTGGAATTGAAACTCTGTTTGGTCGTAAGGTTGCGATCAAAGAATTTTATCCCCGTGAATTTGCGGCGCGCGATAGTGGAAAAACAGTTCGGCCCTCTGGAACACCAGAAGATGTAGACCACTTTAAGTGGGGCTTAGATGCTTTTGAAAAAGAGGCAAAATTATTAGCGCGCTTTGATGATCCGCATATTGTTGGTGTACAGCGATTCTTTAAAGCCAATGGGACTGCTTATTTTGTTATGGATTATTGTGATGGGCAGCCACTCGATGAGATTATTCGGCGTGATGGGGCTTTGACTCTAGAGCAACTCCAGGGGATTATTTATCCACTCCTCAATAGCCTTGAGAGGATTCATAAAGAGGATTTTTTGCATCGTGACATCAAGCCTGCCAATATTTTCATACGATCAGATGGTAGTCCCGTATTACTCGACTTTGGGGCAGCTCGCCAAGAGAATGTTAGCCATAGTCGGAGTGTCACTAGTCTTGCTACCGATGGTTATGCAGCGATTGAGCAATATGATGCAAGAGGAAGGCAGGGACCTTATAGTGATATCTACGGATTTGCTGCCACTTTGTATCGCGTGGTAACTGATCTAAAGCCGGCACCCGCTTCAGCAAGAATATTAAATGATACTTTAGAGCCCGCTCAACAATTAGCAGCTGGTAAATACCCGGCCTACATATTAGAGGCTATTGATAGAGGCCTTGCAGTCCGCCCAGAATTTCGCCCATCGACGATTAAAGAGTGGCGTGTTATGTTTCAACCGGTTTCTCAGCCTTTACCTCCAGTCATTAAGCCCAAAGTAGATGGCGAGCCTAAGCCTAAAAAGCCAGGAATAAAACCAGATAGTCCAGAGCCAGGTCCCAAAAATAAAATCCCACTCTTCATTGGTATAGGAGCTGTCGTACTCTTTCTTCTCATTGCAAGTCAGTGGAAGTCTAGTAATTCAACAGGTAATAACGCTGAGGCCCCAGCCGCCCCCCCGCCCCCCCCGTTTACGCTTCCAATCTTGAACCAAGATGCTATCTATCTTAAAGAGATTGAGGGGAGTTGGTCTGAGTCATTGAGCACCTGTGGATTTTCGACGCGCGATTTTGTAGTCGGATCTAGTAGTAATGAATTCGTCATTCGGGCAGAGGGAAAATCCTACCGAAGGAAAATTACTTCCGTACAAAAGCCTGATGCATTTACGTATGTTATTTTCTCCAACCCAGTATCGAGACCGAATGAAAGTTTTGAAGAACATTACCGCTGGGCAAGCGGTACATTGCGTTTAATGAAGCGCATCGTAATACCAACGAATGATGACGTCAAAGTATTTAATGGTAAAAATCTTCAAGATAATATCCCCACACCGACCCTTGTTAAATGCAATTAAACTTAGGTAAAAATCCAGATGACGCAAGCCTCTAGAACGAACCGACTGATCCCAGGACTTATTATGGTCTTGTTTGTAGCCATGTCTATCGATGTTCAAGCGAAATTACCAGATTGCAAAGAAGGATTTACTGAAGCTTGTTTCTATGTTGGGCCGACTTATAAAAATGGTCAAGCGACCAAAGATTATTATGAGGGTGAAGTTAAAAACGGCTTACGGCATGGACAGGGAACATATACCTTTGCAGACGGTAAAAAATACATAGGCCAGTTTAAGGACGATGAATACTCCGGATCAGGAACCTTGATTCAATCAGATGGCTCAAGGTATGTTGGGCAATTTAAAGATGATCAATTTAATGGTTCTGGAAGTTATACATGGCCAGATTATGCAAAATATACAGGCCAATTTCGTAATGGGGGCTTTCATGGCCAAGGAACCTATACGTGGCCAGACGGAAAAAAATACGTTGGCGAATGGCGGGAGAGTCGCAAAAATGGCTTTGGCATACTGTACTTTGCAAATGGGGTAGTAGAAAAGCAGGGAATCTTTAAAGACGATTTGTTAGTGCAAGCACAAATGCCCGCACCACCAACACCTATTGTTGTTGCACCTAAAGTGGTCGCGCCGGTTTCCACCCCTTCAGCGGTAGACCAGGCCATTGAGATGAAGCGCCAAAAATGTACGAAATTAGGATTAATACCAGGCTCTGAGGACTATAAACAATGCATGATGTAACGAAGAACATAATACGATTAAGTTGCTTGGTCATGATTGGGGCGCAATGTGTAAGCGCTATTCATGCTCAGCAGACACAGAACTTACCTACACCGGTAGATCCATCAGCGAAGGGGTCTTTAATTAAGCCCGACAGTCTTTCGATACAAGAGATGGAAAAAAACATCAAAATCGAAAAGGCTCCACCTGCACCACCGCCAGTCGTTGTTGTCGAGGAAGTCAAGCCAGCTGCTGGAACATATGAAGAAGTCCTCTTTTATGAAAAGCAGTGCAGGGCAAAAAAAGACATCAATTGCGTCAAGGCAGGAACAATTATTATGTCCGAGAAGCCACCTCAGCAAATCTATGATTTAGACAGTGCAGCACGCGCAAAGCGCGCATTACGTTTATATGAAATTGCGATTGCTGTCGATAACTTCGAGGCGATGGAATATGCCTATGACTTATATTATGACCCTTACACTATTTTAAGAGCTTTTAATTCCTTCGGAGATAAGTCACGCGCGATGGAAATACGTGAAGTGATGGTGAGTAAGAATTATGCGGGTGGAATGATACGATTGGCTCAAGATTACCTTGAAAATCCAGAGTATCTGTTATCTCTTGGTAAGAAAAAAGAAGCCTGTCAGATCATCAAACAAAATACCACCAACAATGATCTCACGAATAAATCAAAAGAAATTGTAAATACTTTGAAGAATGACTTAACCTGTAAGGTAATAAATTAAAGGCTTAGTTGTTTTATCTACGGTATTCAATGATATGGAAGTTAGATCCAGCGCCACCCTCGTTATAGAGGACTTGGTAGACAGAGTCCAAGTCTAGAATATAAATACTGCTATCAGAGCCCATGTTTTTAGTCGCAATCACCCGAAAAGTATCATAGGAGATACGGCCTAGAATAGCCTGTGTTTTTTGTAGATCATTTTGGACCCGTTGAAAATCTCTTGGGGGAATCATGCCACTGCGCATCCAATTACTAACTTGAACCATATCTTGGTTCATTGAATTAATAAGATCTTGTTTAGTAACCGTGCCGTTATAGAATGCAGAGCAACTTCTAGGAACAGCATTAAATGCACTACCGACCCAAAAGCAATTATTAAACATAGTGGGAGTAACGCTTAATTGCCACGTTTGTCCATTGATCGAACTATAGGGAGTTGATTTCCAATACCCTAACCAGCGGTCGTTGATCGCTTGACCAAAACTGACATTGGATAGTAAAACAAAAATTAGACTGATAATAAGTTTCATAGATATACTCAATTGATATAAAAATTACAAACCACAGCGTCTTAAAATGGCATCCTGAAAACCAGGCACTTGTTGAGGGAATCCGATACTTCCTTGGCTTTTAACAAAGCTTACTTTCGTGCCTCCGTTGGCCCAGCCCCAAGATCCATAGCCGAACTGTGGAGAGTAGACATCACAACTCACTCCCAAATAAATTGTGGCATTAGAAGAGTCAAGCCTAGCGCCATCCTTGGAGTAGCTTAAATTAAAGACAGTGCGAGGAATTAAATCACTCGCATAAAAGCCATTGGCATGTCTTGGATTAGTGCAGCAACTCACCATCGTTTCATTAGGTTGAGCTTGTGCAGGCGAAATGCCAAAACTCGAGAAGAAGAACAATAAACTGATGAATAGGATTTTCATTAAAAAACTCTCGATATTGAAGTGCTAAAAAAATGGTCAATTACTTATAAAAATTATTATAAATGAGTGTTTTGACAGTTCTCACAAGATTCTCAAACTTTGATGGTTTCCTTCACCATCATCAATATCAGCATTTTTTCATGGTGGATGGTTTCGATGGATTGGCTCCAATTCACGTTAAAATAAGTCATAAAAAATAATATAACTGGAGACAATATGTGCATGAGGCATTTTTTTCGCACCCTGATTGTGCTTGTTTGCTTTTGCGCAGTGCAGTCTACAAGTCATGCACAATCAATCACTGATTATCCCAATCGACCCATCCGGATTGTAGTGTCATTTCCACCTGGAGGATCACCAGACTTTACTGCGCGAGTTATTGGACAGCAGATGGGTGCTATTTTAAAAACAAGTGTGATTGTAGAAAATAAACCTGGGTCAGGTGGTAATGTAGGCACGCAGTATGTAGCATCGAGTAAGCCTGATGGATATACTCTCTTGGTTAATTCCTCAGCATTTACTGTGAACCCCAGCTTATATGGTGCTAGGGCGGGATATAGTCCAGAAAAAGACTTTGCTAATATTGTTGTGGTTTCAAAACAAGCCAATGTGGTTTCCGTAAATGAAAAAATTCCAGTCAAGAGTCTCAAAGATTTAAAAACATTTTCTATGACAGAAAAATTAGCATTTTCAACTCCAGGAAGTGGTACCACACCGCATTTAACTTGTGCAAACATATTTCATGGTATTTGGAAGCAAGATATTATTCATATTCCATACAAAGGCGCTGGTCCTGCTTCCTTAGCGGTTGCAAGTGGAGAGACCCCGATTGGTTGTACCGCCGCCTTTGGTGTATTGCAATTTTCCAAACAAGGTAAGGTGAAGATCTTGGCGATTTCAAGTGACAAGCGCATACCGCAATTACCCGATGTTCCAACATTTATCGAACTCGGTTATCCACAAATTAATGATTACACCTTGAGTGGTTTTTATGCTCCAAAGGGAACCCCACCAGACATTCTTGAAAAACTCAACCAAGTCATTAATCAAGCATTAGAGGTTCAAGAAGTTAAAGATAAATTTGAAACCGCCGGATTGATGCCAGTAGGAGGGACGATTACGCAGACCAATCAAATCATCATTTCAGAACTCAAGCATTGGGAACAAGTCGTTAAAATTACGCGAGCAACTGCCGATTAAGCCAGATTAGTTTGTAGCGAAGGATTTTGTAAGTGCAATTGCCAGATTGATATTACTGATATTTGCTGGAATCATTTGTTGCTCGATTTGTCGCATGACCTCGACGATGGCCTGGTTTGCTGGAGTTGGTATCCCTAGACGCATGCCATGCCGAGCAACGAGACCGTTGAGATAAGGTGTTTCTGTACGACGTTTTTTAATGACATCTTGAGTCACCGCATTTTGGGATTTTTTGCCAATATGCCCAAGCAGAGTAGTGACTAATTTTTCCGCAATGACACGGGGCTCTTGTTCCATTTCACTATCTGACAAGCCAAAAATCCCCTCGAGTTGATGGCCTAGTGCTTGTCCCACCGCAATGGTTTCAATACCAATCTGTAAAACTAGGTCGCGCATGTGCGTTAATTGTAAAGCTTCGTAGGACTCAGCTCTGAGCATAGCAAAAGGCGCTAATACCATTGCATTGGTGACGAGTTTGGTCCATTTTGCACCTTCGATATTCGTCGTGATATCCACCGTGGCAACATGTTGCAACAAGGCCTTTATTTCTTCTAGGCGCGGGGTTAGCTTGCCATCGAGTTCACCTAGCCCCATCCAAGTACGTGCTGGCGGAGTTTTTCGTTTGATGACACCCGCTTGAAAACTTTCTGCAGATAATTCTAAAACACAGCCAATGGTGCGCTCCTCGCCCACAATCTTTGCCACTTCCTGATTCATCATGCCGTTCATGAGAACTACCACCATGCTACTAGGGTGAAGATAAGGAAGGATAAACTCAGATAACCACTTCGCATCACCCGCTTTAGACGCCAAGAAAACAATATCAAAATAATCAATAGGCATACCAGCCAATTCATGGAGATGGATTGCTTGCAGGGGACCTGTGCTGAGGTCACCATCTGCACTTGTAATAAGAAGACCCTGTGTTCTCATTACATCGATGACATCAGGCCACGGATCTATGATCCAATGATCAACTCCTGCTTGTGAAAAATTAGCGCACACACTAGCGCCAATAGCCCCAGCCCCAAGAATCGCGATTTTTTTCTGCATGTTATTTTTCCTTATGCAGAATCACTAAATCACTCTGCCAAAACGCGTAAAACTCATCCCACATCCTAATGCAATCAACAAAAGTCCTAAGCCCATGACAGGGGCGGTAATTTCAGTTAAATGTTGACGCTCAAAACGAATCGTTAAACCCAAAGAATCATAAATTTTCTTCAAATCTGCTGGTTTTGTTGCCAGGTAGTATTCGCCAAGCGTACCGTTTGCAATTTTTTTCAGATTCGTTTCATCTAAACGCACGCGCATCGACATCCCTTGGGATTGGATCACGCTACCTTCAGTAGTGCCAACTCCAACCGTATGGATTTTGACCCCATGATTGGCCGCGAGTTCAGCCATTTTGAGGACGTCAGGCCCCATATTACTTTGACCATCCGTGATTAACATGATTGCCATGGATTGATTGGAGCCAGGTTCCATATTGATGTGATTGGTGTTTTTGGGAGAAGTGGTTGATGGATTTGCTGAAGGTCCTTGTTCTGATTCTGTAATGATTTTTTCCGCATCAATACCTGAGCCTGGTAATAAATTAGCAAGCGCAATCACAATGCCACTCCCTAGCGCTGAACCTGGTTGCAGCGGAATATTCTCCAAGGATTGCATCAAGGTAATACGATCACTCGTTGGTGCCTGTCGAAGAGCCGCAGTACTCGCAATGGTGACGATCCCAATACGCAGTTGAGGAGGTTGATCTTGGATAAATTGTTTTACCGCACTGATTGTGGCATCAAATCGACTCGGTTTGATATCATCTGCCCGCATACTACCCGAGGTATCAATTGCAATCATGATGGTATCTAGGCGACTCGGAACATACAGTACCGCCCTTGGTCTTGCTAGAGCAAACAACAAGACACACAGACCTAGCAAGAGAAATAAGGCGCTCAGGATTTGCCAGCGTTTGGCGTGACGGAGTTGCGATGTTTTGCCACTATGGAGTTGGAGACGATAACTGATTGAAGAAACCGGTGATTTGGAACGCCAATATAACACCATGAGCAAAGGTACTAAAGCCAATAGATACAGAGCAAAAGGCCATTGGATAGAAAGGGTATCGAAGGCAAACATGTCCGCTCCTAAACCACTACACTCATTTGATGAACCTTGGTGGGTTTACGTTTACGCAGTTGCATAAAACGCAATAAAGCATCCTCCATCGGCTCTTTGGTATTGAGCTCTAAACAATCGGTACCGGTTTTGGCAAAGCTGGCAATTAAAAGATCTGTTTTAGCCTGTGCAATATCTTGATATTTTTTCTGAAAACTTGGGTCATTGACATCCACAAACAGTTGCTCCCCCGTTTCAAGATCTTCAAGTATGCATAAACCTAGGGGTTCCAAAACCGCTTCGATTGGATCACATAAACGCACCGCAATGACATCATGGGATTTGCCTAATTCGCCGAGAGATCGTTCCCAATGTGGTTCGCTAATAAAGTCAGAAACAATAAAAATAGTTGATCGTTGCGGGATGAGTGCTTTGGCGGTGTTCAACATCACTTTCAGATCAGTCGCTTGCGTTGGGCCATCGGTGTGTGTATTTAATAAAAGGTTGAGTAATTGCACCAAGTGGGCTTTACCTGTTCTTGAAGGCAGGATGGTATCTACACGATTACTAGCGCCGGTCATGAGCATGGCGCCAATACGATTGCCTCGTCTACCAAGTAACCTGGCCATTGTGCCGACAAAACGAGTGGCGAGCATGCGTTTGGTTTGGCTGTGTGAACCGAACTCCGTTGAACGCGAAAGATCGACTAAAAACCAAGCGCTCATTTCTCGGTCCTCTTGATGTTCACGCACATAAGGCACTTGCATTCTGGCTGTAACATTCCAATCGATGTGGCGCACATCATCATGCGATTGATACTCCCGCAGATCCGCCAACTCCAGTCCGCTGCCTTTAAACCAAGTACGATAATCGCCCTGTAATTGACCATCAAGACGCCTGAGCGTAGTCCACTCGAGTTGCTTGAGGAACTGTTCCGGATGGATTCGAGGCTTTTCTGGCGCTGCAGGTGCGCTCGATTTTTTAGGTAGCGACTTTAAAAAATTAAGCATCTAACGGTAAGGCTTGAGTAGGAACAGGGATTGCTTTGAGGATTTGCCGCAAGAGATCATCGGTAGTTTTACCCTGTGCAATTGCCTCATAAGAAAGTACAACGCGATGACGTAAAACATCCAACACAAGGTCTTGAATATCTTGCGGTAGAACATAGGAGCGCCCCCGTAAAAAAGCTAAAGCGCGCGCGCCTTCGATCAGACTGATAGTTCCTCTTGGACTAGCGCCAAAGCTGATGAGGGGAGTTAATTCCGAGAGGGCATAGTGTTCTGGGTGACGTGTCGCTGCCACAATTTTGACCGCATACTGAATCAAAGCCGGATCAACATAGCCTGTTTTGCAGGTTTGTTGGAGTTGCGCCAACTCATCTGTAGAAGCCATGCTCGTGAGCTCAATAGCACGACCAATTTGGCGCTCGACAATCACAAATTCTTCCGTCTCCGTTGGATAACCCACAATCACTTTCATCATAAAGCGGTCCACTTGCGCTTCTGGTAAAGGATAGGTTCCCTCAGTTTCAATGGGGTTTTGGGTTGCGAGAACGATAAAAGGCGATGGTACACGGTGGGTTTGACCAGCAATCGTCACCTGTCGTTCTTGCATCACTTCTAACAAGGCGCTTTGCACTTTAGCTGGGGCACGGTTGATTTCATCAGCTAAAAGAAGATTCGCAAATACTGGCCCGAGGACAGTACCAAATTCACTCGTTTTTTGGTTATAGATTCGAGTGCCAATCAAATCTGCAGGCAGTAGGTCAGGGGTGAACTGTATCCGAGAAAACTTACCCTGTACCACTTTGGCTAAGGTATTAACGGTTAAGGTCTTTGCAAGACCAGGAACACCCTCAATCAGAATATGACCACCGGCAAGTATGCCAATGAGAACACGTTCTAAAAATGTATCTTGGCCGACGACAACGCGTTTGACCTCATAGAGAATGCTTTGCATTTTGGCGGCATGCTCGTGTTGCGAATTGATAGGTTGCTTACCTGACCATTGACTATTTTCTGACATAAAAATTTCCGATAAATAATTAGAAGGGGGGAATACCTACTGCTGAACCTGCGCTCTCGATCGTAACCGCAAAGCCAATACCAATGAATGTTTTTTCTACAGCAGAGGGGTTGAGTAATGCCGTCACAATACCGACCACTTCACCAGCTGAGTTAATTAAAGGACCTCCAGAATTACCTTGATTGATGGCTGCATCAAATTGAATCAAATTGCGGAGCTGAGCGCCATTTTCACCAGTAAATTCACGGCGCAATCCTGAAATCACACCCGCCGTGACGGAAGGGCCAATACCAAACGGAAAGCCAACCGCTACCACGTCTTCACCATACCTCAGTTGGGCACTAGAACCGAGTGTTGCAGGTAATAAATCGTCAGGGAGCTTTTCCGGTTTTAAGATCGCCAAATCATTGTGCGGATGAACTGCAATCACTTTGGCATTGGCAATCGTGCCATCATAAAAAACCACTTCGACCCGATCAGATCCGGCAATCACATGATAGTTAGTTAGCGTAGTCCCATCTTCCATGACGACAACACCCGTCCCCAAAGACGCTTCCTCGCCATTACCTTTTTTAGTATCTTTGTTTTTTTTCTCATCTGAGACAGTTTTAAAAGCCCGCACCATCACAACAGAAGGCATAATCGTTTGCGCTGCTTTAGTTGCTTTTGAAGGCAGTTCTTTCGTACTGAGCGTTTTGAGAACAGCCTCATCAATGATGTCTTGAGTGAGGGGCTTTGACTTTGGATAAAGCACACTCCAACTAAAAAACAAACAACTACTAAGCAAAATACCGGCGATGAAGAAGAGGATGCGGTTATGACGAATCGATTGCCAACGAGTGTGCAGATTGTGCCTAGACAATAAACGTGTAGGCTTTGGGGAGGCAGCAATTGATGGTGGGGGTTTGCGACTATAAATCGGCATTTTTTTCATACTGAAACATTATCACAAGTCAGTTTAGGATACTATTAGAGAATATAAGAAGAGAATTTAAGAGACACGTTGATATGCACTTTATTTGGCCACAAGCATTTTGGTTATTGACCCTAGTACCCGTCTTCATCCTCATTTATTGGTGGTTGTTGAAAAGACGGCGTATCAATACAGTGCCGTTTTCTTCCTTGCAGGTGATTAAACAAGCGGTAAATTGGCCATCTCGCATGCGTCGTCACATACCACCGTGCCTGCTCTTACTCTCGATCATCTGTGGGATTATCGGTCTATCAAGACCAACAGCAACCGTCAGCTTACCTGCCGATTACATGACCTTGGTACTGGCTATTGATGTGTCGCGCAGCATGCTAGCAGAAGATGTTAAACCCAATCGTATCAAAGCTGCACAAGCAGCAGTTAAAGAATTTATCGAGCAATTACCTAGAGATATCCGCGTTGGTATCGTGTCTTTTGCAGGGACTGCACAACTCGTTCAAGCAGTGACCGAGTCACGCACTGACTTAGTAGAGGCAGTGGATCGATTCCAGCTACAAAGAGGAACCGCCACTGGCAGTGGTTTGTTATTGGCACTCGCAACCTTAATGCCGGATGCAGGGATTAATTTAGAGTCTTCTATTTATGGTGAAAACTTCGGCCGTCCAGACCCCACAAAACAAGTAGAGCCTAAAAAAACAGTCCAACAGCATCAGCCTGTACCGCCTGGTTCATATAGTGCTGGCGCCATTGTTTTATTGTCTGATGGTCGCCGCACGACCGGTCTTGATCCATTAGAGGTTGCCAGAAAAGTTTCGCAGCATGGCGTTAAAGTCTACACAGTAGCTTTTGGTACTCCTGATGGTTTTATTCCTGGATACGAAGGATATTCTTTTTATGCCAAAGTAGATGAAGAAGCCTTGCAGGCAATTGCAAAAATTACGCAAGGAGAGTTCTTTCGTGCGAGTAATGGTGATGACCTCAAACAAATTTATGAGCATTTATCGAGTAAATTTCGGCTAGAAACCAAAGAGACCGAGATTTCTGTTATTTTTGCCGCCATCTCACTCATCTTAGTCCTAGGCGCACTTTGCCTATCGCTCATTTGGTTCAAAAGAGCGTAAGAGACCCAGAATCAGGGTTATCGATCTTCCCTGGAAGTTAAAAATTTACGAGCTACTCGCAGTTGAGAATGGGTAGGATAACAACTACAAAGTAATCGGTAACACCTGATTATTTTTTTGCCACAAAGTCGTTAGATTGGTAGGTTCCCCCTCAAAATCACTTCAAAGGAAGAACCACCATGAGTTTTGTCA
>CANFUO010000044.1 GCA_947450225.1 Burkholderiaceae bacterium
AAATCATTCGATGATTCGATCAACATTTTTATATGTTTAACCGACTAGAAGTTAGGTAGAATCATCTTATTTGACTGAGGTCTTTCATGAAGCAACAAAATCTCATTACCTATAGTGCAATTGAGTTGTCACAACTGATACATGAGCGGAAAATTTCGTGTGAAGAAGTGATGCGCGCATATTTGGAGCAGATTGCCCTGCATAACCACCGCGTGAATGCCATCATATCCATGTTGCCAGAAGAGCAATTAATCACGCTAGCAAAAGAAAAAGATCAGCAATTTCATAGCACCTCCAATAAAGGCTTTTTATATGGGTTTCCCCTTGCGCCAAAAGATCTGGCAGGCACCAAAGGGATTGCTTCAACGATGGGCTCACCCATTTTGAAGAATAATCTGAATGCACAAGACTCTATCGCGGTAGAACGTATGAGACTGTCAGGTGGAATTTTGATTGGCAAAACCAACGTTCCAGAATTTGGATTAGGGTCGCATACCTACAACACCTTATTTGGTACAACGCTGAACAGTTATGATCAAACCAAATCGGCAGGTGGCAGCAGCGGTGGAGCTGCCGTTGCCCTAGCCTTACAGATGTTACCGATTACTGATGGTAGTGATTTTGGTGGCTCATTACGTAATCCAAGTGGCTGGAATAACGTCTATGGATTAAGGCCGTCGATGGGGAGAGTTCCTTCCGGTAATGGCATTGAAGTGTATTACGACCAGTTGCCCACAGATGGGCCGATGGCGAGAAACATAACTGATCTTGCAATGATGTTATCGATTCATGCGGGACATGATGCACGCTACCCACTCTCTTTAAAAGAATCCCCACAGATCTTTACGCAATCTTTAGAAGCATCCATGCAAGGTAAAAAAGTAGCTTGGTTAGGCGACTTTGGTGGATACCTACCCATGGAAGAGGGGGTATTAGAAAAATCACAACAAAGCCTTGCGTATTTTGAGGCGATGGGATGTACTGTTGAAGCTGTAACACCACAATTTGATATGCAACAGCTGTGGCGATCATGGATTATTTTGAGAGCCTTTGTGACTGGCGGTAAATTAATGCCACTCTATCAACATAAAGAGCACCGTCAATTACTCAAGCCAGAAGCCATTTGGGAAATTGAGCAATCCATCAGCTTACAAGCATCAGATGTATTTGCAGCCTCCGTAACTCGAACCGCTTGGACAAAAGAATTACAAAGATTACTGCAAATCTATGATGTACTAGTTTTGCCTAGTGCACAGGTATTTGCATTTGATGCAACACAACATTGGCCAAAAACGATAGCAGGTAAAGAGATGGACACCTATCATCGTTGGATGGAAGTGGTCATTGGTCCCACACTTGCAGGCCTTCCAGTCTTAGCAGTGCCAGCGGGCTTTGAGAAACAAGTCCCCTTTGGTTTGCAATTGATTGGCAAGCCCCAAGGCGAATTTGAGTTACTTCAAATGGGATATGCTTGGGAGAGGGCAACACCCTTTGCAAAAGAAAAGCCCGCTTTATTAAAGTGAGCGTCCGTAGCGCATCAAAATAAAGCTGATGATGAACAGGAGTGTTGTAGCAGCAATGGCTAAAGAAGCGTGAATCCCAATCATGCCACCAACTAGACCAACGGTAATACCAGAACCTGCGCGCATACCCAGACTAGCCATGTTGTAAAGACCAATCACGCGGCCACGGATCTCAGTTGGCGCATTAATTTGTACGATACTTTGCGCCATAGAATTAAAAGAAAGCTCAAAAAATCCACAGATTAAAAGTAAGGCAATAGCAAAATAATAATTTTGATTCAGGGCAAAGGTAAGCAAAATAACGCACCAGCAAATGGCTAATATGAGTGCAGTTCTCGGGTGAGGTTTTAAAAATCCACGGCTTTCTAAAATAATTCCAGCAATCAATGCTCCTGCTGCATCAGCGCCGAGTAATAGGCTATATAAAAGACCGGGATCACCATGACCCAAATCCTCAGCAAAGCCAGGCATTTGCGCTTGATAACCATTGCCCACAAAAAACGAGGCAGTACCCGCAAGTAAAACCATTGAAACAATGACACTTTTACCTGAGATGTCACGAATGGTTTGGACAATATCTTGAAAACCTTTAACAGCACGTTTAACTGGCGCTTCACCAATACGAAAAGCTGGGCCATAAGGGGCCTTCCAGAGCCATAAGATGGTTGGCAGATATAAAAACGCATTCACAATCAGACCATACTTTGGCCCAACCGTTAACATGAGGCCAGCGCCAACAGCAGGGCCAATGAGAAGACCTAGATAGCGCGCACTAGCTAAGATCCGAACTGCGCTAGGCAAAACCGAAGTATCGACAATATCGTATAAAAGAATTTGCGAGATGGTATGCCAAAGCACACCAGCAAAACCATGCAACACCAATAAAATCATGGCATGCCACTGTTCAACCGAATCTGTAATAAATAAAAATGCCCAGCCCAAGGAGCAAAGCATAAACAGAAAAATTCCGGCTTGGATTAATCTTCTTGGATCGTATTTATCTGCAAGTGCGCCAGCCGGCACGGAAAAAAACAAAAAAGGGAGCCAATGCGAAAGAACAGCAAAACCAGCTAACTCAGGAGAGTGAAATTTTTGAAACAGCATCCAATAGCTGATCACATGTTCGACACTATCGGCCATCATCGCTAGCATATATGTTGCTACATGAAACCTAAATCCCACATATTTGAAGGCAGCAAATGATGGCGCTTTTGAATTAGACATGAAACCCTTTGAAAACTCTATTTTAATGCGATGTCACCCACTTACTTGTAAATTCACTTGAAAGAGCAAGAAATCTTTTCACAGTTAGTTTAGAAGAGTTATCACGATAGGCAATACTCAAGGGGACGGTGATGACAGAACCAGGCTCAAATGTTTTATAGACAATACTATCTGGTTGAATCGCCTGCATTGATTTAGGAACGATGGCAATACCTAATCCTGAAGCAACGAGGTGAAGGGCGCCAATAATCCGGTAAACAATTTGCGCTGACCGAGGTTCAAAGCCTACTTTGGCGCATTCCTCGATCAAGGACTCTTTAATACCTGAGCCATTGACTTGTTGATAAAAAATAAAGTTTTCATGACAAAGATCTTTAAGACGGATAGTTTCATTCGGCAATTGTGTCAAGGGATGATTGACCGGTACAGCAATCACCATATCCTCTTTTAAAAGTTCCATACTTGCAATACCAGGATAAGGCTTTACAGAAGAACGAGAAAAGGCAATATCAATCCGTTCTTGTTCTAGAGCATTAATCAGATCATGAGCCGCACCTTCTTCAATTTCGACAGTAATGAGCGGGTAGGTTTCACGAAATACCCTTACTAAATCTGGGGTCATTTGATGCATGGATGCAGAACTGGTAAAGCCGAGGCGAATACTACCTTCCTCCCCCATATCAAAACGTTGGATGCGCTGAGTCGCTTGATCGACACTCGCGAGAATTGCCCGAGCATCGCCAAGAAAGATTTTCCCTGCAGGGCTTAATTGAATACGACGTGACTGTCGGAAAAACAATTGCACCCCAAGTTCTTTCTCTAGCAATTGAATTTGATGACTTAAAGGAGGTTGTTGAATACCTAACTTAGCCGCTGCACGCGTCATATGCTCTTCTTCAGCTACAGCAACAAAATAGCGTAAGTGTCTTAATTCCATTCAAAATCACCATTAACTATATTTATAAAGTATCAATTTAACACTTTTTTGGTATTGGACAAAGAAATAAATATCAATTAAATTGAAAAGTCATCTTGGAGACAAATCATGGAAAAAAACACTGAAGTAGCCATTGTTGGCGGGGGCATTGCCGGACTATTTTTGGCCATTAGCTTACATCAAATAGGCATTAAAAGCCGGGTCTATGAAGCTGTCACAGAATTACAGCCCTTAGGCGCTGGCATCAATTTGCTTCCTCACGCTGTGCGTGAATTAGAAGAATTAGGATTATTAGCTGCCCTAGACCATGTTGGCATTCGTACCAAAGATGCTTCGTACTATAACCACCATGGTCAGTTGATTTACCGTGAAGTTGTCGGAAAAGATGCTGGTTATAAATGGCCACAATTCTCGATCCACCGTGGCGATTTACAAATGCTATTACTCGACGCAGCAAAAGAGCGCCTAGGAGATGACGTCATCGCCACTAATCATAAATTTGTGAGTTACGAACAAGATGATCATGGTGTCACAACGCATTTCGTTAATCGTGATGGAGAGCCATTACCTTCTGTTCGTTCATCGGTCATGATTGGTTGCGACGGTATCTATTCTGTCTTAAGAGGCTTGTTATATCCCAATGAAGGCGAGCCTAAATATTCTGGCTACACCATATGGCGTGGGGTAACCCCGTTTAAGCCGTTCTTAAGTGGTGCTGATACCATTCGGGCTGGTTGGATGCCTGTTGGAAAAATCATGGTTTATCCCATCAGAAATAACATTGATGATGAAGGCAACCAGCTCATGAATTTTGTGGCCACACAAATTCGTCCAAAACCTGAAAAATGGAATTTTCATGGTGCGGCTAAATTAGAAGATTTTTATGACGCTTATGACAAATGGGATTTTGATTGGCTCGATATCAAAGGCCTACTCAAAAAAACCGAAAAATTTATGGTTTACCCGATGGTCGATCGTGACCCATTACCGACATGGACAAATGGGCGTGTCACATTAATGGGAGATGCGGCTCATCCGATGTATCCACGAGGATCAAATGGCGCCGGACAAACCATACTGGATGCAAGGTTTCTAACCGGGGCATTTAAACGTCACGGTGTGAATGAAACAGCCCTCCAGGAATACGATAAAGAGCGCGTTGCAGCAACTGGCAAGGTTGTATTGATGAATCGTGCTAATCCACCAGATACCATTTTAAAAGTGGTTTATGAGCGTACGGGTGGTAAACGGTTTAATAAGATCGAAGATGTCATTAGTCAAGCAGAAATGGAAGCTATACTCAATGAATATAAAAATGTAGCAGGATTTCAGGTAAAGCAATTAGAAAATAAACCTGCATACGTTTAAGCGATAATACAAATTTGGAGGAGACACAATGAGCTTAGAACTAAAACTACCGGGACTAATCATCCCACCCTTAACGCCGTTCAATGATCAACAACAAGTTGACTATCAGTTATTAGAAAAAGGCGTTAACTATGTAGTTGACGACTGTAATGCTGCGATGGTAATCGCCGCAGGTGTTGAAGCGCAGGAATACCATTACTTAAAGTTAGAAGAACGTAAAGAGCTCATCAAAAAAACCATCGAATTTGTTGGTAATCGATGCCCCGTGGCAGTTGGGATCTCTCATCCTTCTTATAAGATAGCGATTGAGCTTGCTCACTATGCACAAGATTTAGGTGCACAGGCTGTGCAATTACTTGCACCACTGAGAGCTTTTGGTGGTGAGCCTTCCCATCAAGAAACATTGGATTATTTTGGTGCGATTTTGAGTGAAATCAAAGTTCCAATGGTTCTATATCTCAACCCAGGACCAGGGGCAAACGTATCGATACCAACCACGATTGCTCTATCCAAGCTCAAAGGGATTGATTACATCAAAGAAAGTTCAAGAGACCTATCACGCGTATCTAGGCTCATTGCTGAAATTGAATTAGCTGGTCATGCAAAATACTTCACAACGATGCAAATGTTATTAATTACTTTGCAACTTGGTGGATCTGGGATTACGTTACCACCACCAGCAGCATATTTAGCGAATAAAGTCGTCCAGGCGTTTATCAAAGGGGACTTAAAAGAAGCTACCCGTTTGCAATTACAGTTCGCCACTTACCCAAATCGATGGATGGGTCATGGACTTACACCGACAATGAAGGCTTCGTTTAAACTACTGGGAATGTCAGCGGGTGACCCATATCCTCCGCACCCACCAATTGGTGGCGATGATTTAAAAGCCTTAGAGGCTTATTTAAAAACAACGGATTTTCCGGTGAAATAAGGAGTCGTTAGTGAAGGTTTTTTTGCGGGCACAGTTCATTGCCTTAAGTCTAGTATTGTTTTCTTCTTGGTCAATTGCGCAAGCGGATTATCCCAAAAAGTCAATTACGATCATCGTGCCCTACGCTGTGGGTGGCGGAGCTGATCAAGTTGCTCGTTTAATTGGACAGCAATTAAGTCTTCGTTTAAAGCAATCGGTGGTGATCGAAAATCGTGGTGGTGGCAGCAACACCATTGGCATGAACTTTGTAGCTAAAGCCGCAGCAGATGGATACACATTAGGACTTGCAACACCGACATTCTTAATGACACCATCCATTATTAAAAACCATCCCTATGATCCCTTGGGCGATTTCACTGGTATTGGGGTATTTGCAGATGCGCCACTCGTTTTAGCAGTGAACCCCAAACTCCCCGTTAAATCAGTTAAAGAATTAATCGAATATGGTAAGTCTCGCCCCAATGAGTTGAACTGGGCTTCTGGTGGTACCGCTTCAACACAAGGGCTTGCAGGCGTATTATTTGGTATGACTGCTGGCATACAAACCACCCAAGTGCAGTACAAAGGCAGTTCACAAGGTTTAAATGACCTTCTTGGTGGCAGTGTGCAGTTTATGTTTAATCCAATGCCGTCCATTATTCAACACGAACGTAGTGGGAAGTTACGAATCTTGGGTGTTGCAGGTACGCAGAAAATGACGAAATATCCAGAGTTCCCATTAATTTCTGATGGACTACCTGGATACCATGCATCAGGTTGGTTTGGCTTTGTAGCCCCCAAAGGAACGCCGCCTGCTATTTTAGATTTACTCAATAAAGAAATAAATGAAATTGTTAAAGAGCCTGCAATGCGTGAAAAATTGATTGAAGAAGGATTAGAGCCAAAAAATATCACGAGAGACGTCTTCAATAAGTCCATGCAAGCTGAATTTGCTAAATATCAAAAAATATTAGCTACCCAAAATATCGTCAAAGAATAATAGACAACTTAAGGAGAAACAGATGTTAACGATTAAAAGATTATCCCTAACAGAAGCAAAAGTACTCATCGAAGGGGCTACCAAAAAATCATTAGAAATGAATATACCAATGTGTATCGCAGTGACTGATGAATCCGGACACTTAATGGCGTTTGATCGCATGGATGGCGGCAAGGTTAGTAGTACCCCAATTGCGATTGATAAAGCTTTTACAGGGGCGGTTGCACGCAAGGGAACGCATGTTTATAACGAACTATGCCAACCTGGAAAATCAACCTTTGGTATTCATGTAACGAATGGCGGTCACTTTAGCATCATTGGTGGCGGATTTCCGGTAACAGTCGATGGTCAAATTGTAGGTGGCGTTGGTATAAGTTCTGGCACAGCGGTAGAAGATCAAGTAGTTGCTGAAGCAGCACTTGTTTATTTTTATGAAAAAACTGGTTTTAAGGCTTAACTACAATGTCAACACTACCATTAACGCTTGCCTGTTGGAACTACGACCGTACCCGTGCGTTAATGGAAGGAAGCATTGTTCCAGAGGGTATTGACCTCAATTATTTAAGCTTGCCCGTTGAAGAGATTTTTTTTCGGACATTAAACCATCAAGAGTTTGATGTCGCAGAATTATCGCTTTCATCTTATTTGCTTTCATTACAAAAACCTGAAAAGCCATTTATTGCTATTCCAGTATTTCCATCTTGCGCATTTCGTCATTCCGGAATCTTCATCAATACCAACTCAGGGATTAAAGAGCCAAAAGATTTAATTGGTAGACGTGTTGGCACACCAGAATATCAAATGACAGCAGCAGTATGGATCCGCGGGATATTACAAGATGACTATGGTGTTGGATTTGATCAAGTCAACTATTTAACTGGTGGGGCTGAACAACCGGGCCGAAGTGAAAAAATAAAATTGCAATTACCACCCAATATTAAAATAGAGCCGATTGCACAGCATCAAACTTTATCGCAAATGCTTAAAGATGGTGAGATAGATGCCCTCTATACAGCTCGCACACCATCCTGTTTTAACCAAAGCAATCCACATATTCAGCGACTATTCCCACAGTATGGAGAAGTTGAACGTGAGTACTATTTAAGATCGAAGATATTTCCGATCATGCATGTGATTGTGATTAAGCGCAGTGTCTATGAAGCCAATCCATGGATTGCCATGTCTTTATATAAAGCCTTTGTGGCATCACAAAAGTTGGTGTATCAAGATATGAAAGAAACCGTCGTTTTAAAAACGATGTTTCCATGGATGAACTATTACTTAGATCAAGTAAGAAGTGAAATGGGTGAAGATTATTGGCCTTGGAATATTTCTGGGACGCAACATAACATTGAAGCCTTGATGCGGTATTCCTGTGACCAAGGACTACTCAAGCGTGCTTTTAGCATGGAAGAAATCTTTGCAAAAGAAACCTTTGCGGGATTTAAGATTTAAATAATTCAAAAGAACACAAACAACTAAACGGCTATAATTGTCATAAAATCTACACAAATTTTAGGCAAATATGTTTGATATTATTGTTGTTGGAGGAGGCAACGCAGCATTATGTGCTGCGTTAACTGCGCGCGAAGCAGGTGCTTCCGTACTCCTATTAGAATCTGCGCCCTTCGAGTGGCGTGGCGGAAATTCAGTGCACACACGTAATTTGCGATGCATGCACGATGCCCCGCAAGATGTTCTCATGGAATCCTATCCTGAAGAAGAGTTTTGGCAAGACCTTTTAAAAGTCACGGGTGGCTTAACGAACGAAAAATTAGCACGCATCGTGATACGCGGTACATCAACAGTAAGAGACTGGATGCGTAAACACGGCGTACACTTTCAACCATCCTTATCAGGAACGCTCCATGTAGCAAGAACGAATGCTTTCTTTATGGGTGGTGGAAAAGCGTTGGTTAACGCATTTTTTCGAAGTGCTGAAAAACTAGGTATTCAAATACGCTATGAGGCAACCGTAAAGAGTGTGGTGATTGAGCAAGGTGAGTTCAAAAGTGTTGTTTTAGATAATGGCGAAGTAATACAAGCCAAAGTATGTGTATTAGCCTGCGGTGGATTTGAATCTAATCGTGAGTGGCTAAGAGAAGCCTGGGGTCAGAATGAAAATGGCGAATGGCCTGCTGATAACTTCTTGGTTCGTGGCACAAAATACAACCGTGGTGATGTCCTTAAAAACTTATTAGATCAAGGCGTTGATCAAATTGGCGATCCGACGCAAGGGCACTGTGTGGCTATTGATGCTCGCTCACCTGCGTATGACGGCGGTATCTGTACCCGTCTTGATTGCGTATCTCTGGGTATTGTAGTGAATCAATATGCAAAACGTTTCTATGATGAGGGTGAAGATTTTTGGCCCAAGCGATATGCTATCTGGGGCCGTCTCGTTGCATTGCAGCCAGGACAAATTGCGTACTCGATTATTGACTCCAAAGCGATCGGTCGTTTTATGCCACCGGTATTTTCTGCGATTAAAGGAAATACGATTCAAGAAATAGCTCAGCAGTTAAAGTTAGATGAGAATGCGCTCCAGCAAACAGTCAATGAATTCAATCAATCATGCCATGTTGGAACCTTTAATCACAACATACAGGATGATTGCCATACAGAAAATATTACGCCTGCCAAAACGCACTGGGCTCTGCCGATTGATCAAGGACCTTTTTACGCCTATCCACTGCGACCCGGAATAACATTTACCTATCTTGGCTTAAAGACAGACGAAACCGCCGCTGTTTTCTTTGATCAAAAACCAAGCCCTAATTTATTTGTGGCCGGTGAGCTAATGTCAGGTAACGTCCTTGGAAAAGGATATACCGCGGGAATTGGGATGTCGATTGGTACGATTTTTGGCAGAATAGCTGGGCAATCAGCTGCACAAGCAGTTATGAACATGAAAGAAACACATGCAAACGCTTAATACGCTAATCGCAGATGCGAAGAACTTTAATGAGCCGTCTGCTGCTGTAATTGAAGTTCAACGAGTTTTACAAATTTGTAATGCTTGTAGATATTGTGAAGGCTTTTGCGCCACCTTTCAGTCAATGACAAGACGTCTGGACTTTAATCTAGCCGATGTACATTTCATGGCGAACTTATGCCACAACTGTGGAGCTTGCTTACATGCCTGTCAGTATGCTCCGCCCAATGAATTCGGGGTTAACATCCCTCAAGCCATGGCAAAAGTTCGCTTAGAGACATATCAAACCTATGCTTGGCCAAAACAACTAGGTTCTTTATATCAAAAAAATGGTCTTGCCCTAACGATGCTGACATCGTTAGGCATCATTTTGTTTTTGATTGGTCTTCAAGCTAAGACAGCTACATTATTCAACATCAATACCGATGGAAACTTTTACGCTATTTTCCCGCACAACAGTTTAGCCTTGTTATTTGGGGCGGTATTTGTGGCGATGATGATTGCGATGGCTATGGGTGTTCAGCAGTTCTGGCGAGCTGTTTCGACAGATCCTCTGATGCTTGGCGCAGCTAAAGACGCAACGTATGACATGCTCACCTTAAAAAATTTAGGTGGTGGGCATCAACAAGGTTGTAATGAAGCTGATGATGCATTTTCTTTATGGCGAAAAAGATTTCATCACATGACTTTTTACGGTTTTTTATTGTGCTTTGCCGCAACAAGTGTTGCTACTCTGTTTCATTACTTCTTGGGGTGGCAAGCACCATACTCATACACTAGCTTGCCAGTCCTATTAGGTACAGTGGGTGGTATTGGTCTGATCATTGGGCCAATAGGATTGCTGTATTTAAATCTGAATCGTCACCCCCTTCACGGCGATGCTGCCCAAAAACCGATGGATATCGGATTCATTGCATCTTTACTTGCGATCAGCATTTCTGGATTAGCCCTACTAGCTCTTCGAGAGACTTCTTATATGGGCATATTGCTCAGCGTGCATTTAGGATTTGTGATGGGATTTTTCCTCATGATGCCTTATGGAAAATTTGCGCATGGCATCTTCCGGAGTGCCGCGCTTCTGAAAAATGCCATTGAGGTAAGAATGGGCAAGTCAGTCAGTGTTGGTTCTGACTAACTTGCTAGAGCATTAATCTGCTTTGATATTTGCTGCTGAGATGAGTTGTTTCCATCGGTTGTAATCATTTTGCACCATACTTTTTACTTCAGCTGGTGAAGGAGAGATAGGTTTACCTCCCGCTTTTTCAAAACGATCTTTGACATCTGCTTGATTAGCGACTTGACCAAAGGCCTCTTGCCATTTAGCAACAATTGCGGCAGGAGTTTTTGCTGGTAAGAACAAGCCAAACCAAGATTCCAACTGAATATTTGAAACGCCGGTTTCTATAATCGTTGGAACATTTGGCAGGTTGGGATTACGAGTAGCTCCTGAAGTTGCAAATGTCACAACACTACCTGCATCAATATGCGGTTTTGCTGTTGGAGACAAGTCAAAGAATAAATCAACCCGTCCACCGATAATGTCGGTATAGGCGGCCTGTGCCCCCTTGTATGGGATATGAACACAATCCACACCAGTACCCTTCCAAAGTGCAGCAGCCAAGACATGCTGTCCAGTACCATTACCACCAGACGCATAGGTTAGTTTTCCGGGATTTTCTTGAGCATATTTAATCAATCCTTTGAGATCATTAAATGGTAAACCCTTGCGCCCAATCAATGTGTAGCTATAACTAGTAACAAGACCGACAGGAACAAAATCTTTGATGGGATCATAAGGTAAATTTTTATAAAGCCATGGATTCATGACAATATTGGAAATAGATCCAACAAGAGCGGTATAACCATCCGGAGGTAGTTTAGCCACATAGTCTGTCCCTACAACTGTGCCGACCCCAGGCTTATTCTCAACAATAATATTT
Source organism: Burkholderiaceae bacterium (assembly GCA_947450225.1). Classification (GTDB taxonomy): domain Bacteria; phylum Pseudomonadota; class Gammaproteobacteria; order Burkholderiales; family Burkholderiaceae; genus Polynucleobacter. The sequence continues at coordinate 11,841 of CANFUO010000044.1, forward strand.
TCCTTCATCAAGGGAGCTAATTTATCCCCTAATACTCGGCCTACAAAATCAAAGCCACCACCAGGAGGTTGCGGGACAATAATATGTAATGGCTTATCTGGAAAAGTGGTTTGAGCTTGAACACCAGAGCAGAATGCTAGTGCAAGGGTGAGAAATGTAATAAGACGCAGATACTTATTTAACATGATTTAACCAATCTTGACCACGTTGATACAACGCTTCCACAGCAGGCCCTTTTAATTGCGGCATATCGGTCTTAACCGTAAACCCTAGTTTAGTTTGAATATAAGCTAAGTGACGATAACCTTCAGGGAATTGATTTAATAAATCTTGATCAAGCGCAAGATGAGATGCTGGATCAAGAGGATTGAGACGATCTTTTTCATAGATCGGTTGACGCAGGACCACGCCCCAGCGCCCCTCACGTTTTTCCATAAAGTCATAAAAACGCCCAGTACACACCACATCACACATCACACCATCAACTGGACCGCGCTGTGTAATCGTCATTTTGGTTTGTGCAATCGCACGATCACCCTTGAGTTCAACACTACAACCACCCAGAAAGTGCAAAATACTGACACCTTTATTCCAGCCTTCAATAGATACCTTAATAAACTCTTCAAAGTGCCCTTGAAACCAAGTAGCCATCATGACACCATCGCTATGCCAAACCGTTTTAAATTTTTCCCATTGGCCAGAGTCGCGCCAAACAACCCAGTTTTCAACAACTTCACGAATACGTTGTTTTTCTTGGAGAACTTCTAGATCACTAACACTCATTGGGATTCCTTAAAAAAGTAGGCAATTGAAAAACAATGCCTGATTGACAATTGATGATGTTGAAAGATTTTAAATCAGTTGTGGCAATTAAAAAAGATTTCAGTCAGGTTTAATGTTGGCTGACTTGATGACTTTGGACCACTTATCAATTTCCACTTTAATAATTTGACTCGTTTGCTCGGGAGTAGGACTAGAAACAATATAGCCCATAGCGTTTAATTTCTCTTTCATATCAGGAGCATTAACTATTTTAGAAATTTCGATATTGAGTAAATCAACAATAGCCTTTGGTGTGCCTGCTGGCGCCGCTATAAATTGTTGCGTATCACCTTCAAAATCAGGAAAGCCAGATTCAGCAATGGTTGGAACATTGGGTAAAGTGGCAATCCGTGATTTACTTGTTAAAGCAATCGGCACCAATTTGCCGCCACTGACTTGTGACATTGCAGGTGGGAGCGCAGACAGGCCAATAGGTACTTGGTTACCAAGAACCGCTTGCAGAGCAGGCCCGCCACCATTGTAAGGAATATGCTTCATATCAATTCCAGCCTTTAGAACCAATAATTCAGCACTCAAATGAGGTCCAGTACCATTGCCTGGAGACGCATAATCAAACTTACCGGGATTTGCTTTTAAAACTTGCATAAACTCCTTCATATTCTTTGCTGGAAAAGAGGGGTGCACTACTACAATATTGGGCGAGCTCACAGGCAAACCCACCGGAGCAAAGTCCTTGAAGGCATCATAGCCAGGGTTTGCAAATAAGGATGGATTAATTACAAAAGAACTACTGACTAAGAGCAAGGTATACCCATCAGCAGGGGACTTAGCCACTTGAGCAATACCAATATTGGCTGCGCCCCCAGGCTTGTTTTCAATAATGAAAGATTTACCGAGGTTTTCCGAAAGCTTTTGAGAAAGAAGGCGTCCAATAATATCGGATGGCCCACCGGGTGCAAAGGGCACAATGATTTTTACTACGCGATTTGGGTATTCTTGAGCATGTATGGGAAGCGTAAAAAAGATGCATAACATGCCAAGTAAACCACATACAAATCGCAAAGGGATTTTTTTCATGACTGTCTCAATTCTTGATGTTATTTAAATTATTATATGATTATCATTCAAAAGTAACGATAATCAAAAACAATAAATCAAAACAAAAGAGGCATCAATGAGTAATTTAACCATTTGGGGGCGGCTAAACTCCATCAATGTTCAAAAAGTATTATGGCTGTGTGAAGACATGAACTTGCCCTTTCATCGCATTGATGCGGGTATGGAATTTGGAGTGAATAAAACGGATGAATATAAAAGTAAAAATCCCAATGGTTTAGTCCCTACTATTAACGATGATGGCTTCATTTTGTGGGAATCTCACAGTATTTTGCGCTATTTAACAAGCAAGTTTGATCAAAGTAAATCTTTATATCCAGAAGACGTACAACGCAATGCCAGAATTAATCAGTGGCTTGATTGGTACAACACAGTAGGTTGGCCACCGATGAGAAACTTATTTTGGGGCTGGATTAGAACCCCGGAAAATCAGCGCAATCTCGAAGAGCTTGAGACTATTCGTAAAAGTTTCATTAATATCGCAGCTATATTAGATGAGCAACTTAGTAAGACCCCATTCATTGCTGGGGATCATTTCACGATTGCAGATATTCCGTTGGCATTACTTTGCTATCGTTGGTTTAATTTACCAATCGAAAGACCCTCGATGAAACACCTAGAGGCTTGGTATACCAAAGTGCAGGCAAGGCCTGGTTATCAAAAGTACTCTACCGCACCCCTCACTTAATCGTTTCAAAAGGCCCGTTGTGAAAATTGTAGATATTCGAGAAATAAGTGTTCCCTTAAAGTCTAATTTACGAAACTCTGTATTTGATTTTTCGGAGATGACAACATCCGTTGTAGCAGTGATCTCTGATGTCATTCGAGACGGTAAACCTGTGATTGGTTATGCATTTAATTCCACTGGAAGATATGCCTGTGGTGCCCAAATGCGCGATCGCTTTATTCCTCGGATCTTAAAAACCAAGCCTGAAGATTACCTGAACGATGCTGGCACCAACTTATCTCCAGAAAAACTGCTGAAGTTGATGATGCAGCGTGAAAAACCTGGAGGGCATACAGAGCGCTCGGTGGCGATTGGTACGATAGAAGTAGCCATATGGGACTTGGTCGCGAAAATTGAGCAACAACCCCTCTACGTTGTGCTCGCGAATCAATTTAATCAAGGCAAGATCCCCAAACAAGTTCCTTGTTATGTTGGGGGTGGTTGGTATGCACCAGGAAAAGGAATTCCAGAATTACAAGCTGAAATCAAAAAGCGCATGGATGAAGGCTATCAAATTATGAAGGTAAAGGTCGGTGGAGCCCCTTTAGCTGAAGACATCAAGCGTTTAGAAGCAGCGATAGCGACTGTTGGATCTGCCCAAAATTTAGCCGTTGATGCCAATGCCGCTTGGCAAAGACCTGCCGCACTTGAGTATGCAAAAGCATTACGTCCATATCAACTCAGATGGTTAGAAGAACCAACAGATCCATTAGATTTTTCACTTCTTAGTGAGTTAGTCCAGTTTTATGACGCTCCTATAGCAACGGGTGAGAACCTATTTTCAACGCAAGATATTCGTAATTTAATTCAATTTGGAAATTTGCGATCAGCAAAAGACATTATTCAAATAGATGTCCCGCAGTCTTATGGGATTGTGCAGTTTTCACGAACATTAGACCTCATGAAAAGTATGGGTTGGAGTAGGCATTCAGTATTCCCTCATGGAGGAAACCTGATGACTTTAGCCATAGTTGCCGGTTTTGGTCTAGGAGGATGTGAGGCCTATCCAGATGTATTTGGAGTTTTTGCTGGATTTAATGATGATGCACGCATTCAGGAAGGAATGATTACCTTATCAGATCGTCCTGGTATAGGTTTTGAGGGTCAAAATGAGCTATATAGCTTAATGAAAACAATTACCTCATAAAGGGTTGGTACTTACTCAGAGAAAACCCTCATAGTAGTATTAAGTAAACATCGTTTACGATGAAATAATGCGGGAAAATTCCCCGAATAACAATAACTAGGAGACTTAAGATGAATACAAGACGTGGTTTTTTGAAAAACACCATATTTTCAGGACTTACTTTTTGCTCTTGCAGCATGCTTGATTCAGCAATTGCCCAAACAGCAAGAGACTTGGGTGGTAAAGATCCAGGCAATGATCCTATCTTGAATTTCACGCACCCCCTACAGGGCACAAAACGTAAACCTACAATGATTGACGGCAAAGTTGTCAAGACGATTGACGTTCACGCACATTGCTTTTTTCAAGAAGCAGTTGAGCTTGCTGGGACTGGGGCTTTAGTAAATGGCCCTGTTCGTGGTGGTCCACAACACTACATTGCACTGCAAAATGCAGAAGCTGTGAAAACACGCCTCGCCTCAATGGATGCAATGGGCATCGATATGCAAGTGCTGTCGGTGAACACCTTTTGGTATAGGAAAGACCGTGAACTTGCTACTGAAATCTGCCGTATCAATAATGATAATTTAGCGAAGTTATGTGCCGCACATCCAACACGGTTTTCAGCATTTGGATGTTTAGCGATGCAATTTCC
>CANFUO010000045.1 GCA_947450225.1 Burkholderiaceae bacterium
AAAAGGCATGATTTTTTATCTTTATCGCCCAATTTAAATTGATGTTATTACTTAATTATTTTTGCTCTTTTAGCTGCTTGATAAGTTAATTGCGTTTGTTTTTTTGTTTGCAGATCAAATACTAAATAAGTCTCTGGAACAGCATTTCCGCCACAAGCGGGAGTATCAACTACTAGAACCGCTGGCTTATCCCGATAAGTCACACAGTCCATCGACGAATAGCAAGAATTTTGTAACGGAATATTAATTCCAGCGATAGTAAATCGTGGTTTTAGATCACGGCCCCTAACAAAAGAGACAGCTTGACCGGAACAGCTCATTGATTGATTAACAGGTTCCTGACCAAGAGAGCCTAATTCGTCTAAGGTTAAATCTGCGGCTACAGATGAATACGACATCATCATGAAAACAATTAATGCAAATAACTTTGTGGTTACTTTGAGGTTTGTAATTTTCATATCTTTATTCTCGAATTATTGATTAATTTGCTATAGCGTTGATTTGCATTTATACAGCGCTTCGCCATCAAAATTAAGTTGTGGTGGATTACTTCTTTTGTAAATAAATGCCCGAGTTTCCTTAATTGATCCTTCCACTCTGCAGTCCATGACTCCTGAATATCCTGAAGAGGTTGCATCTATTCTTTTTAATTTGCACTGAGCACCCATAAGATTCCCAGCTGCCAGCTCTCCGTCAGGAAAAAATCCGTAAAAAATAGAGGATAGATTACCTGTTGAAGGATTGGCATCACATCGCACAGGCCTTCCATCATAACTTCTACCGTGTTCTTTCCAACTCTCTTTTGCCGGGCCCCATGTACCAACCAACTCTGAAGGCAGACTTGCGGCAAACGTTAAGTTTTGGGCTATCAAGTAGACAGACCCAATCAACATTATTTTTATAGTAAGGAATCTCATCATTTGCTCTTATGCTTTAAGTGTTACTTAAGGCTATCCTAAGCCTCTTGACATTAATGTATAAAAGAATTTTTAAACTCAAATTAATTCATACATTGCTGAAAATCAGCTGAACCTGGAGCCAACCCCAAGCGGATACATTTTTGACGTTTGATATCTTGTGGATTACTAATTGGCACTGGGGGCTTAGGAACTACTGGCGCTATCACCGGAGGCGTAGTTTGTGCTTTAACAATCTCTCCATCATTCCACATCCCCTGTTGATTGATAGTGCCGTTTGCATTGTAATAAGTTCCATATCCATTGCGTTTGTCGTTTTTATATTGACCGATGTATTTAGAGCCATCCCTCCAAATATAAGTTGCCTGCCCTTCCATAATGCCACTCACCCATTGGCCAATATACTTATCCCCATTGACAAAATAGTATGTTCCCTGACCATTTCTTTTGCTATTCAACCACTGTCCTTGGTACTTGGTACCGTCGTTATAACTAAATTCACCGTAACACCGATCCCAGTTACTGCCCGTACATGCTGGATAACCAGATACTACCTCTGGCGCGACTGGGACAACTGGTGGTGGAGTAGTTTGAGCTTGAACAAACACATCATCTCTCCAAATACCCTGCTGAGAAATTGTGCCGTTGACATTGTATAAAATACCTTGCCCATTCTTGTTGTCATCTCTCCATTGCCCCACGTATTTTGAACCATCAGCCCAAATGAAGGTTCCCTCTCCATTGTATTTATTATCTTTAAATAAGCCGAGATATTTATTGCCATTTGGAAATGTGATTGTTCCATAACCATTCTTGTTGTTATCTTTATATGGCCCCACATATTTTGTACCATCAGGCCATGTATATGTTCCTTGACCATTTCTTTGATCATCTCTATATTGGCCCACATATTTATCTCCATTGGGCCAATTGGTTGTTCCTAAACCACTTTTTTGATTATTTAACCACTCCCCAATATATATATTTCCATTGTCATACTTCCACGTACCATAGCAATAATTAAAAGGCGGGGAAGAACAGGCCGGCAAATTACTCTGCGCATAAACAACAGATGTAAACAAAATAAAAACAGCGCTGATAATTTTTTTCATATTCAATGAACTCAACTTTTCTGACATTTTTCTTACTTAAAGATAATTATTATAAATATTAAGATTATTTTATCTTTTTAAGATGTTTTTTATTAAAAAATAGCTAATTTTGAATTCGCCAAGTGTAAAAGCCGTAAATTGGTGTTTCTCTTTAAAAATTGTGTATAGTTTAATTAAATAAATAATTCTTCATCCAAATGAAGTCACAGGGAGACAACCATGTATCAATTCACCTTTAAAAAATCTGCTGTTTTAGCTTTGGGCATCATCTTTTCTTCTGGGCTTGCTTGGGCTCAAGGGGTTGAGAGCTCCCAGAATATGAAACTTGAAGGCTATAGTGACCTCCAAGGAAGAACTGCTTATCAACCCACCATTCAAAAACAAGGGAATCGCTGGATTGCATATATAGGCCATCACGGGGATAACAAGATTAACCCTCTCAACGGCAAAATGGAAGATAACGGTACATCTATTATCGATGTGACAGATGTTAAAAAACCCAAATATTTGTATCACATTCCCGGCGAAGAGGGTCTTGCCGAACAGGGTGGTAGTCAAATGGTACGCGTTTGTAGTGGTGCAACATTACCTAAAGCGGATAAAAGTAAGTTTTATATGCTCAGAGTGTTTGGTAATCAAGCTCATGAGATTTGGGATGTAACCTCTCCTGAAAACCCAACTTTACTCACAACCATCACAAAAGGCCTCAAAGGTACCCATAAAAACTTTTGGGAATGTGATACCGGTATAGCCTACCTCGTATCAGGCAATCCACAATGGCGAACCAGTCGTATGACTCAGGTTTATGATTTATCTGACCCAGCAAAACCAGTCTTTATTAGAGACTTTGGCCTAGTAGGTCAGCAGCCTGGTGCGTCAGGTGATGTTCCAGTTCAATTGCATGGTGTGATGTCAACAGGTACGAAAGGAAATCGCGTTTACTTTGGCTATGGAACCAATACAGATGGCATTATTCAAATCATCGACCGTGAGAAATTATTGAATGGCGCTAAAGATCCTACTCCAGAAAATCTTCTCTACCCACAAGTAACTCGCGTAGATATGCCTTCCATGCACGGTGCTCACACGACATTTCCAATGATAGGTGTAAAGGTTCCTGAATTTTCTAAAAACTTATTGGGGGCAACGCGTGACTTTATTGTAGTAACCAATGAAGCGATTCAAAAAGAGTGTCTTGAAGGTCGTCAAATGGTTTGGGTGCTTGATGCGACTAATGAGAAGCGGGCTTTTGGTGTTGCCAACTGGGGAATCCCAGAAAAAAGTGGCAATTACTGTACAAAGGGCGGGCGCTTCGGCACTCACTCCTCAAATGAAAACATGACTGATGTTTATTATAAAAAAATCATGTTTTTCGCTTATTTCAATGCTGGAGTTCGTGCTGTAGATATGAGAGATCCTTTTGCACCTAAAGAGATCGGCTACTTTATTCCTGCCATGAATAAAAATACAGTAGTCTTAGCAACCCCAGCAAGTCAGCGCGGTAAGTTGCCTTTTACGGCAGCTTCTGAGCGTAAAGCAATTCAAACTAATAACGTAGAGGTTGATGAGCGTGGTTACATTTATATTGTCGATCGGGCAAATACCGGTATGCATATTTTGTCGCTCACTGGCAAGGTGCGTGAAATCGCGAACTGGAGTGCCGCAGAGAAATGAAGTCCTTGATAGCGAAGCTTGTCGTTGTATGCTTTGCATTATTAGCTCACCCAAGCTTTGCTAAAGAAGTGAATGCTTCCCTTGATCTTTCCAAGGGAAGTGTTTCAAAGAATCAAAAACTGATTCAGGTTAAAAAAGACGACTTCATTGTGCTTAAAGTCTCCAGTGACATGCCCGGTGAGTTTCATCTTCATGCCTACCAACTCGCACTCAAGTTGCTGCCGAACGACCCTCAGATCTTGCGATTTAAAGCCTATGCTGCCGGTCGTTTCCAATTCGAATGGCATCCTGCTGCAGATACAGTACCTATAACTACTCACCGCCATGGTCCTTTAGCGAGTTTAGAAGTCTTTCCTAATTAAAGTGATCTTTTTTTTGCGCTTAATCAAACGACTTCTTATTCTTTGTTTTTTTGTATCTCATTCGTCTTTTGCGCACAGTATTGATGAACGCTATGATCTGCCTTTGCCTTTGCACTTCTTCCTCATTGGTAGTGCTTTTGTTGTTTTCGTTTCATTTATTGGGTTTGTGTTTTCTTTTACCACTTCCAAACCAAGCCCCAAATACCAATTGAGGATCATCAAGGATGTGAGCCAAAACTCTATTTTTCGATGCGTAAAAATATGTCTGCAATCTGTTTCCTTACTGCTTTTTTTTGTGGTTTTAGGTGCCTGCTTTTGGGGCAATCCTAATCCACTACAAAATCTCGCCCCTAATTTTATTTGGATGACCTGGTGGTTAGGTTTATCTTTATTTATTAGTTTGTTTGGAAATATTTGGCCATTACTAAATCCTTGGCGGACTTTATATCAGCTGGTGGCTACATTTTCTAGACCTCTCAATCAATCTGCCAAACTAACCAAAATACAATTCCAAGGTGTTCATGGATTATATTTGGCAACTTTATTTTTATGTCTATGGAGCTGGTTAGAGGTTGTCTACCCCGTTGCCTTTGTACCCTATCGAATTGGCTATTTAATTATTGCCTGGAGCTTTATTCAGTTCTGGGGTTTACTTTTACTTAGCCCCGGCTGCTGGTTTAGTTCTGTTGATTTTTTTTCGATCTATTTTGAGTGGTTGGGTAAGTTTGGTCTATTTTCCTATCAGCAAGATGAGGATAGGTTAATTATTCAACCGTGGGGATTGGGGCTTATCTATTCGTCGTCTTCTCAAGTAATTCAAAATGGACTTGCTAGTTTTCTGATTGCGATGTTAACCACTGTACTTTTTGACGGCCTTCATGGCAATCAAATTTGGCTGGTATTTGAGGGATTGGTAGCAAAACTTCTACCGCAGGCTATGGATATCAATGGCTATTTTATTGGTAGCTTTGGCCTTCTACTGACCTGGTTATTTTTTTTCCTGGTCTATCAATTGAGTTGTAAGATCTCGCGCTTCATCTGTCCTCATGTTTTGGCCCCAAACTTAGCTAATGAACTTGCCCCTAGCTTAATTCCGATTGCTATTGCTTATTTAATCGCCCATAATTTTTCAAGTTTTATGATCCAAGTACAAAATATTGTGTTTTTGATTTCTGATCCATTTCACATGGGCTGGGATTTATTTCATACAGCACAATTTCGACCGGATATTGGCCTGATTGACGCAAGTGTTACTTGGTATATTGCTGTAATTGCCATTGTTATTGGGCACGTGGCCTCTATTTGGATTTGTCACTTCATTGTTTTGCAAAAAACAACTTCAAAAAAAGACATCCTACTCCTGAGTATGCCGATGACTTTCACAATGATTTTATTAACCATGACGAGTCTGGTCATCATCGCTGAACCGATGACGAATTCAGGGTAGTTTTATCTGTATTGTTTCGTGTGTGAGTGGATTGATTGTTAAATCATCAATTCCTATGTATTCATATCCCCAATGCATTCTTTTTTGCGGAACAATATCCTGTGAAGTAACATCCCTGATAACAACCCAGATTAACTCTGTGCAATAAAATGCGTGATCTTGACCTAATTTGAACTGACTATTAAATTCATACCCTTGACTCACGTAATATCTGGCTTTTGCAATTACTTTCTCAAGTGTGATTTCATCGAGCTTGAGTTCATAAACTCCAGCCCTTGTCGCTAAAGCCAAAAAATTCTTCAAATGTTCTTCTCGTACACTACCCTTCGGATCTATGGGATTACCATCCGCATTAATCACAGTCCACTCCCCATCCTGCGATTTACTCAATAGTCCAATATGAGAATAGCGTTGATCCTTTGGGGAAAATGCTTGTGCAATCTCTCCCCAAAAACCTGGTTTGGTGACAAAAATCAAATCCCCCTGAGTTAATTTATTTTGATCTAATTTTTCATACAGGGCATATTTATTACTGGGATCTATTGTTATAGTCGTTGTACCCCAATAATAAAGCCCGGCAAATGCCAGGCTTAAGATGATGCCGGCTTTAAAAAAGCCTCTTTGTAAATTCATCTATGAGTGTGAATTTACTTTACGCGGTCCATGTACCATTTAACATTCTTTTCACCCTCGAAATAGAGGCGATTATCAGGGGTTAGCGTTACATGGACTTTATAAAACTTACCATCCTTGTACATTTGCTCTCCTTCAAACTCGCCAAACATAACTGGCTGCAATCTCAAAATGATGTCTCCAGGCGCAAACTTTGGACTGTTTGAGCTTGTTGCAATACCAACGCCATTTTTTAACTCGTAGCCGTATTTCCATTGACCGCTATACCAAATGCCGTTGATAGAATTAAGTTCATTATTACTTGCACTTGGAGCGGGCTCTGCTGGTGCGGCAACTGCAGGTGCCTCAGCAGCAGGTGGTGCTGCAACTGGAGCCTCTGGTATTGACTTTTCTTTAGACTGAGATTTATCTTGCTCCTTACACGCTTTAGCGGATTGTAAAAAAGCCATGGATACGTCTTTATTGACGAGTCCACCACCAAATATGGCGCTACCTACATTTTTACCTTCTTTTTCCAATAGTTCTATTTGGTCTACTAAAGCTGTGAAATCTTTTTTCTCAATCTTCTTACTCAAAGAATCAGCTATACATTTACATTCAGATGTTGATCCTTTACACATCTTCATCCATCTCGAAGAAGGAGAGTCTCCGCAAGCAACTAGCATTAATGAGAATAACAAAATGACAATACGTTGATAAACTTGCATAGGGATTCCTCTCTTATCTTAGGCTTATTCTTTAGAAGACTTCTTTTTTAACCACAGCCCAATCACCACAACTAACAAGATACCCGCTACCTGAAATGGTATATCTGCATTATCTGGGCCGAGAGCATCCACAAGGGTATGGTGTATTGCTGGGTCAGTAGCAAACATTTCCCCAGCTAAATACCCTAATAAAGCCGCTCCTAAGGTAATAATGACTGGAAATTTTTCCATCACCTTCAAAAGCATGGTACTACCAAATATGATGAGCGGAATACTCATTGCCAAACCAATGAGTATCAATGGCAAACGCATTGCTTCAGGGGCCCTATCTGCTGCAGCTGCAACGGCAACTACGTTATCTAAACTCATCACTAAGTCAGCTATTAAGATAGTTCGTATCGCCGTAAATAAACTTGGTGGAGCAGCCATGTCGTCTTCGCCATCACTATCTGCCATTAATTGCACGCCAATATATATCAACAAAATAGCGCCAATGATTTTTAAATATGGCAATGTCAGTAATTGAACAGCAACGATGGTTAATATGATTCTCATCACAATAGCGGCGGCACTTCCCCAAAAGATTGCCTTTTTCTGATGCTCTTTCGGGAGGTTTCTTGATGCCATCGCAATAACAACTGCATTATCACCGGACAGTAATATGTTCGTGAAAATAATGTACGCTAATGCAACCCAAACTGCGCTTGATGAGAAATCCATTCGTGTCGTCCTTCCTGTTAGTATTTAATAATTAATATTTTTGTTATTTTAGTAGATTATTTATTCATAGTAAAAAAAGGGGCCACAGCCCCTTTGATCTAGATTTAATTTCTATTACAGCATTGCCTTTAATAGCTTTGCCATTTCGGAAGGATTACGAGTGATTTTAAATCCGCATTCTTCCATAATCGCTAATTTGGCATCAGCAGTATCCGCTCCCCCAGAAATCAATGCGCCAGCGTGGCCCATTCTTTTTCCAGGAGGCGCTGTTACACCAGCTATAAATCCAACAATTGGCTTTTTCATGTTGTCACGACACCAACGAGCTGCATCAACTTCATCTGGCCCACCAATTTCACCAATCATAATGACGGCATCTGTATCGGGATCGTCATTGAAGGCTCGCATAATATCAATGTGTTTTAAGCCATTAATCGGATCTCCACCAATACCAACAGCCGAAGACTGACCTAAGCCAATTTCTGTCAACTGTGCCACAGCTTCATAAGTCAGTGTCCCAGAGCGACTCACTACGCCAATACGGCCTTTGCGATGGATGTGTCCTGGCATAATGCCAATCTTGATTTCGTCTGGCGTAATCAAACCAGGACAGTTAGGTCCAAGTAATAATGTTTTTTTACCACCCCTAGCTTCTTTTTCTTTCATGCGGTTGCGCACTTCAAGCATGTCTCGGACAGGGATACCTTCAGTAATACAAATGGCTAAATCTAAATCTGCCTCTACTGCTTCCCATATTGCAGCTGCTGCTCCTGCTGGTGGTACGTAAATAACTGATACGGTTGCCCCTGTTTCTTTAGCCGCGTCCTTAACATTACCAAAAATAGGAATCCCAAATATGGATTCGCCAGCTTTTTTTGGATTAACGCCTGCCACAAAACATTCTTTGCCATTAGCGTACTCTTGGCATTTTTCTGTATGAAACTGGCCAGTTTTTCCTGTAATACCTTGTGTTATTACACGTGTATTTTTGTTGATCAAAATAGACATTTGTATTCCTCTTTAATTATTTAATGGATGCAACCACTTTGGTTGCGGCGTCTGCCATCGTGTCAGCGCTAATGATTGGCAAGCCAGATTCGGCCAACATCTTTTTACCTAAATCTTCATTGGTGCCCTTCATTCTGACCACTAGAGGTACAGATAAATTGACTGCTTTACATGCCTGAATCACACCGTCTGCAATCACGTCGCAGCGCATAATTCCACCAAAAATATTGACAAGTATTGCTTTGACTGACTTATTTTTGAGCATGATCTTAAATGCTTCTGTTACTTTTTCTGCGGTCGCTCCGCCTCCAACATCAAGGAAGTTCGCTGGTGATCCGCCAAATAATTTAATGGTATCCATTGTCGCCATCGCAAGTCCCGCACCATTAACTAAACATCCAATATTTCCATCTAGTGATATGTAAGCTAAATCAAATTTCGATGCTTCAATTTCAGCAGGATCTTCTTCTGCCTCATCACGATAGGCAACTATCTCTGGATGTCTGAAGAGTGCATTTGGATCAAAGTTAAATTTAGCGTCCAATGCTTTAATATTTCCATTACCTTCTAAAATTAATGGATTAATCTCTACTAGAGATGCATCAGTTTGCATGTAGGTTTTATATAAATTAATGAGCACATCCTTTGCTTGCGCTTGTGATCCCTCTGGTACGCCAATCCCTTTGACCAAGTTGTTTGCCTGAGCGTCTGTAACACCATGCAAAGGATTAATAAATTCTTTGATAATTTTTTCAGGGGTATGGGCTGCAACTTCTTCAATATCCATACCGCCTTCACTCGAGGCCATTATCACCACACTTTGTGTTTCACGATCAGTCAAAAGACCTACGTAATACTCTTTCTTAATATCAGCCCCATCTTCAACCAGCAAACGGCGAACGAGCTGGCCTTCTGGGCCAGTCTGGTGCGTTTTTAATTGCATGCCCAGAATATTCGTTGCATATGTTCTTACTTCTTCTAAACTTTTGGCAACTTTAACACCACCACCCTTACCTCTTCCGCCGGCATGAATTTGTGCCTTGACCACCCACACTGGTCCGCCCAATTTTTCCGCGGCAGCCACAGCCTCGTCTACGCTAAAAGCGGGGATTCCATTAGGAACTGGAATATTAAATTGGCGAAGGAGTTCTTTTCCTTGGTATTCGTGAATTTTCATGATTGCTTCCTTTGATTAAACGTGTATTTATATTAATGATAACGATGAAAAATGATTGATTAAAGTCAAATGAGATTTCTTATTTTAAAAATGTAAATTTTCCTGCTTGTAAGGGGTGCCCATACCATACTGGGTGGTAGGTTTTAACTACTTGTCCGTCCGTTCGTAAGGCATGACAGCCATTGAAATGAAATGGTAGCTCTTGATGAGCTTCCATTTCTTTGGCGCTAGTCTGAACCTGAAATATCTCCCCCACAAATGCCTGCGCAGCAACCGTCGGTAAGAGTTTGGTTAATTCAGAGATGTGTGTACACCCCATAATGCCGCCTAGTCGTTCTTTCACACCCTCGCGAAATCCATTAAGTAAGTTCAAACCGACTAATTTTGCATATTCCGGACTAATTAGTTCACAGGTTCCTTCATACGGCACCTGTAAGGAATGCGCAAATGCATCTACAACATCCATTTGTCCATTAATCGTAATAGTCAAGCGCATGTGGTGAATCGGGTCTCCTGCCTGACGGTGTACCGCTGCTAGTTGCAGATCCTTAGCCTTATAGTCAATTAATACGGCCTCAATATCCCACAGTTGATCATCACGGCGATATGCTTTTAAATCAATCTTGCGCTCATGGACAAGCCTTCGGGCAGGCTTGATTATTTTATTATCTGGGGTTGACATCCCTATAGTCTAGCATTTCAAGTTGACTAGTCGAGGGTTTTCCCTCGAACAATGCGATAGATAAGTTCTTGATCAAACCCTCGACTTACCAGAAAGCGTATCTGTTTAGCTAATTCTTTGGGGTCATTGGTCAGTGTCCCAAATTTTTTTTTCCAAACATCCAAAGCGCGCGCAGGCTCTGTCACCTTTAAATCTTTGAGGTATTGGGTCGTTATTTCTTGATCAAGCTCGTGTTTACGAAACTCCTGCGCTAATCGGTACAGACCTAATCCTTGAGATTTTTTATGAACCAAATTTTCTGTAAACCGCTCATTCGATAAAAAGTTCTTTACCTTTAACTTCAGTATGGCGTTTTCTAACTCTTCTTCTGAGATTGCGTGAGGCGATAGCTTCTTTCTTAACTCTGCCTCACTATGCTCTCGCATTGATAAATATCGTATGCCTCGCCCCAAAAGACTAATATTTCCTTTAGGGCGAGCTCCTGACTCTATTTGCTCAAGCTTTTCTTCAAGCCTCTGGAGCGTCGACTTCGTCATCTTCCTTACCTGATATCACGGCTTTATTCCCCTTAACACCTAATTTCGCACGAATTAAGCCTTCAATTTCCTGAGAAAGTGCTGGGTTGGCTTTCAGAAAATCGCGAGCGTTATCTTTACCCTGCCCAATTTTCTCGCCTTTATAGCTATACCAAGCACCTGATTTTTCAACTAAATCGGCTTCTACTCCCATATCAATGATCTCACCTTCACGTGAAATCCCAGATCCGTACATGATGTCAAAAATAGCCTCTCTGAAGGGGGGCGATACCTTATTTTTCACTACTTTTACACGTGTCTCATTACCAATATTGTCATCACCCTTTTTAATGCTGCCAATTCGGCGAATATCTAAGCGCATCGACGCATAAAATTTCAGGGCATTTCCACCTGTTGTTGTTTCGGGTGAACCAAACATGACTCCAATTTTCATACGAATTTGATTAATAAAAATAATCATCGAATTCGTGCGCTTTATTGTTCCCGTTAACTTTCGTAGGGCCTGACTCATCAAACGTGCCTGCAAACCAGGCAATGAATCACCCATCTCACCCTCAATTTCTGCTCTTGGTACAAGGGCGGCGACTGAGTCAATTACAATCAAATCGATTGAACCAGATCGAACCAGTGCATCCGCAATTTCTAATGCCTGTTCACCTGTATCTGGTTGAGAGATCAATAAATTATTAACATCTACACCCAACTTAGCTGCATATTGAACATCTAAAGCATGCTCAGCATCAATAAACGCACATGTTCCACCCAGCTTTTGCATTTCTGCCACGGCATGTAAGGTGAGCGTGGTTTTTCCAGAGGATTCAGGTCCGTAAATTTCAATAACGCGGCCTCTAGCCAGTCCACCAACGCCTAAAGCAATATCAAGTCCTAATGATCCTGTCGATACAACTTGGATGTCTTGCGCAATCTCAGCATCACCCAAACGCATAATCGATCCTTTACCAAACTGCTTTTCAATTTGGGCTAAGGCTGCAGTCAACGCTTTTTGTTTTTCACCGGTCATGCCAGAAAATTCAGAATTCGCTGAATTGGCCGGGATTGTATTAGCGCTAGCTTTTGACTTTTTATCGTCCATCTTTTTTCCAATCATCATCTTTTCTTTATAAAGTTAACTTCGAACATAAATATACTGTATAGAAAAACAGTGCTATTGACAACTATTTTTTTATTTTTACCCCATTTAATTCAAGTATGTGCGTTTTTTGTTGAACTCACATGAATATCAATATAAAACCTACGTGAGTCAATTGTCAGTATTTAGGAGTAGGACTATACGTTTTTTGTTGTTATATATGCTTACAAATACAAGCCAGTTTTCATATATTCATAAGTAAATACCCTACAAGCAGGTAGTCTTTAAGCTCAAAACATGGATAATTCATTTTGGTTGTTTTTTAATGAAAAAATAGGAGTTTACATACTATGGCTACAGCTGATACAGCAGTTGCAAAAAATGCACCAATGACGCCGGAAGAACGTAAGGTAATATTTGCATCTTCCCTTGGTACTGTCTTCGAATGGTACGATTTTTATCTTTACGGTTCTTTAGCTGCAATTATTGCCGCTCAATTCTTTTCTAAGCTTGACCCAGGCTCTGCTTTCATTTTTGCGTTACTCGCTTTTGCGGCTGGCTTTATTGTTCGCCCATTTGGCGCCTTAGTATTTGGTCGTTTAGGTGATCTGATCGGCCGTAAATATACATTCCTGATTACGATTATGCTAATGGGTGCTTCTACATTCCTTGTCGGTATCTTACCTAATTACGCTTCAATTGGAGTAGCAGCGCCAATTATTTTGATTGTGTTGCGTATTTTGCAAGGACTTGCGCTCGGTGGTGAGTATGGTGGTGCGGCTACTTATGTTGCTGAACATGCTCCACATCATCGTCGTGGTTACTTTACGGCTTGGATTCAAACTACGGCAACATTGGGTCTTTTCCTCTCACTGTTGGTTATTTTGGCTTGTAGAGAACTCACAGGTGAAAATTTTGCGATTTGGGGATGGAGAATTCCTTTCATCGTTTCTATTTTATTGCTAGCTGTTTCTTTGTACATTCGTTTAAAAATGTCAGAGTCTCCGGCTTTCCAAAAAATGAAAGCGGAAGGTAAGCTTTCTAAGTCTCCCTTGGGTGAATCTTTTGGTCAATGGAAAAACTTGAAACTTGTTATCTTGGCATTAATCGGCCTAGTTGCTGGTCAAGCTGTAGTTTGGTATACAGGTCAATTTTATGCTCTGTTCTTCCTCACGCAAGTGTTAAAAGTTGATGCTAAAACAGCAAATCTATTGATCGCTGCAGCCCTTTTAATCGGTACGCCATTCTTTATCTTCTTTGGCTCTTTGTCGGATAAGATTGGTCGTAAACTGGTGATTATGTTAGGTTTGTTGTTGGCTATTATTACTTACATACCAAACACACCGGTATCTATCTTCAATGCCTTAACCCATTACGCTAATCCTGCATTAGAAACTGCAATGGCTTCGGCTCCTGCAACTGTAACAGTTGATCCTGCTGAGTGTTCATTCCAGTTCAACCCAACTGGTACGGCTAAATTCACAAGTTCTTGTGACATTACAAAACAAGTGATGGCGTCTAACTCAGCAAGCTATTCAACAGTCCCAGGCCCTGCGGGCACTGTTGCTAAAGTGAAAATTGGTGAAAAAGAAATTGAAGGCTATACGTCAAAAGGCTTAAGCGCTGATGAAGCAAAAGCAAAAGATGTTGCCTTTAAGAAGGAAATTCGTGAAGCTTTAGATGCTGCTGGCTATCCTAAGGCAGCTGATAAAGCCGCTATGAATTTACCAATGTTGGTTGTTCTTTTAACTATCCTTGTGATTTATGTAACGATGGTTTATGGTCCAATCGCAGCCTACTTGGTAGAGCTCTTCCCAACCAGAATTCGCTATACGTCTATGTCATTGCCTTATCACATTGGTAATGGTTGGTTCGGTGGCTTATTGCCAACAATTGCCTTTGCTCTAGTAGCTCAAAACGGTAATATTTATTACGGCTTGTGGTACCCAATCATCATCGCTGCTGCAACCTTAGTGATTGGATCTTTGTTCTTAAAAGAAACAAAGGATGTAGATATCTACGCCAACGACTAAGTTGTAACTGTAACTGCATGATCAAAACCCGACCGTATGGTCGGGTTTTTTTTCGCCCATAATTTCTTAAAAAACCTTAATATGTCTATGTCACTACAAAAGGTTTTTTTAATTGCTTAAACAACTCATCATCCAACAAGTTAGATCCATCGTTAGTGGCGGTAAACCTCCTACTGAGTTTTTATATCCACCCGGTGATCCCGGTCTATTTGGACCTGATTCGGTGGTTTGGCGTGTGCATGGTGACTTCATGTCAATGATGAT
This sequence comes from Burkholderiaceae bacterium, assembly GCA_947450225.1. Classification (GTDB taxonomy): domain Bacteria; phylum Pseudomonadota; class Gammaproteobacteria; order Burkholderiales; family Burkholderiaceae; genus Polynucleobacter. The sequence continues at coordinate 14,363 of CANFUO010000045.1, forward strand.
TGGTGGGATTAGTTCTCTCATCCTTCAGGCACTTCACCCATTAGCTCTCGCTGGCGTTTGGGATCACTCTTCATTTCGCGAGGATCTGAAAGGTCGACTGGGAAGAACTGCATTTTTTATCGCTGCAACTACGTATGGCAATACTGAAATGGCGCTTCACGCGATCGCTCGCGTTAAAAAAGTACATGCCTCACTCAGCGGTACGCATCCTGATGGTCGGCATTATCGGGTGAGTGATCCGCATTTATTGTATTGGGTTCATTTAACAGAATCTTTTAGTTTTTTGAATGCCCACAAGATCTATCTGAATCGAGATATTTCTGCGGAAGATCAAGACCAATATTATTCTGAAATGAGCACCATCTCCCAAGGACTAGGCTGTCAAATTCTAGACTCAGATGGCAATGATATTTTCGCTAAAGATAAAGCGCATGTTGAGAAAGATATTGAATCGTATTTTTCAGAGCTAGAGTATTCTGATCGGTCTGAATGGGTCGTGGATTTGTTAGAAAATTTTCCAGTAGAACCCAATACGTATATTTTGAATCGATTAATCATTAAAGCTGGTTTTTATAACTTACCTGATTGGGCTTACCCAATCCTTGGCCGGAATATTCCTACTAGGTTAGAGCGTCAATTGGTGAACCAATCTATCAACCTGATTGCAAAGCCTGTACGCTGGGCATTGACGAATGGTGTTCATGCCCACGCGAAAAGACGCATGGGCATCTATGACGCTTAGTTAGGTGATACTTCGATAAGAATCTCATTTCTTCGCCATGGAGGCAAAGTCCAGGGGGGGTTATATCTGGCTAGTTGGGGTGGTCCTATGCCTTGCAAATGTTTAGCCTCCATCCACTCTCTTAACTGTTTTGTGTTGTTTTCTATTTTTTCTGGATTATTCAGTCCAGAAAAAACGATCACAGCATAACGTTTACTGGGTATCTCTCTAATCTTTACTAGGTTATTTTTCGGTTTTGGTAATGTCTCTAGCGTGTACTCTTTGGGCATCACAAACTGTACACGCCAGCTTTTATCGTCAGATTGATCTACAGTGACCGGCGCTGTCATTGCTATCTTTCTTGGCTCAACCGTGACTGGTGCCGTCATGGCAATTTTTTGTGACTCTTTTTGTGTGCCTTCATTATTTCCGAAAATAAAGTCAGCAATCAGCCGAAATCCTTTATTCGAGGCTTCATCTCGCGAACCTTCCACGAGAACTTCTGCAATGAGTTGCGACTCATACTGACGTAACTCAAATGAGGACTCTTGTTCTAGGACAGAGAATTTGGGTTCTTCAATAGCCATAGTTAATTTTGAAAATACGCATAGAAATATTATCAATAGGCGAATCGGCATTTTTCTACCTTTTTAAACTTGCATTCGAAAATGAATCCTCTATAGTTTAACTATTCTTTATAACTTATATTTAAATTTCACCATGAATGCTAATACCCTCCTGATTTCTGTTGATCAACTTCAAGAAATCATTAAAAATCAACAGCTTCCTTTTTTGATATTCGATTGTAGGTTTGATTTATCTAAGCCCGCTTTAGGCTACGAGCAATTTATTCAAGGCCATATTCCTAAT
>CANFUO010000046.1 GCA_947450225.1 Burkholderiaceae bacterium
AGAATACGATAATATAAATACATCCCCTAACCACGCAATTCACTTTTAAGGATTCCATCATGATACTTACTCAAGAACAGACTACTGCAGCAAACAAAGCTAATTTAGAAACTCTCGCACAACTCTCGCGCAAGGCATTTGATGGCGTCGAGAAACTGATGGAGCTTAACCTGCAAGTTGCTAAAACACTGATGCAAGAGAGTGTCGATCACTTGCAAGACACCTCCAAGGCGAAAGATGTAAAAGATTTTCTCGGCATGCAGGCTAATTTTTTACAACCGATGGCAGAAAAAGCGATTGCTTATAGTCGTCACTTCCACACCATTGCCAATGAAACACAAGCAAATCTGAGTGAAATAACAAAAACTGATATTGAAAAACGTACTGCCCATTATCAAAATTTAATTACTGAAGTCACTTCCCAAACGCCTGGCAGCTCTGATGCCATGGTAAACATGATTAAACAAGCTGTTTCAAACGCAAATACTGCTTTTGAATCTTCACAAAAAGCGCTTAAGCAAGCAATTGATATGTCTTCTCATCAAGCTCAATCAGCAACAGAGTCAGCTCTTAAGGCAAGTGAAAAATTATTTAAAAGTGCTGTAGCAAACTAATTTTTTATGAAAAACGCAATAAAGCCAAGCTTGTCTTGGCTTTATTCTTTTGCAGTGATAAATTCTGCTACAGTCTTATATAACGGCGGCCCTTGTTCCCAAGGTCTTTTATACACAAATGTAACGCGATAATTTCCAGAGCAGTTGGTCTGAAATTGCCACTCCTGCTTTCCTGGGGATCCAACCTTTCGCACTCCTCCAGAATAACTTTCTTTGTCGTCGTAGACCATGTTTTTACCTAAAACATTGAAACAATTTTTCGTGGGCTCTTCATACGTCATTTCCCATTGATAGCCAGTAGATGGGTTACTCGTGATTTGTATTATGTGTTTTTGTCCAACAACTGAACGGATTCTCTGCAATCCGGAGTTAGGCAATACTACCGGTGTTAATTGACTAGGCATTGGCTGACTTAAGATTTGATTGGACCTAATCAACGGTTGCTCAATGATTGGTACCTCTGTAGAGCAAGCGCTACACAGTAAAATTAGTGCACTCACGAGAATATATCTACTCTTATGTGATTTCATAGTTCATTCAATAAATCTATAGCTTCTTTGATGTAGAAACCTCGTATCACTAAAAATATTCCCACACCAATCATAACTATGATGAATAACTGTTCATACCACTGTGGGTCTTTCATTAATCGAAAGAAAATAAATGCGGCAAAACTGGCAAACGATACTCCGACTAGACTAGAGATCCACCATGTATTAGGGCCTGTATATTGATGAGTTTCATTGCGATAAGCAACCACATCAAAATATTGTGCTGTTTCAACACCACTCACACGAAGCATGTCGCCTTCATTAATTTTATAAGGGTCTGGGAATTTAGCGACAATGGGGTTGCCATTTAACTGAAAATTAGCAATATAGGTGTATGCCTTCATATCCTTTGTAACTGGGTCATGAGGGTCTGCAATATGGCGCTCTTCAACTGTTTTTTCTATGCCACTCACCTTACCACTTTTAATTGTAAGGTGCTTTCCAAATATTTCACTAGGCTTTAATGACATCATAACAACTCCCACAAGGGCAATAATCAATACGATTAATTGTGCGATGAAACGTTTTTTTGCAATCATCTCATTATTGTACAAACACATTTTTACAGCATTACTTTACAGCTTTTATGGTTTGCGCTGCTCGCTGCGCATTTTTTCTGGCCTGATCTGTACTATCCGCACTAGCTAGCGCAACCCCCATACGTCTTTTCATAAAAGCAGTTGGCTTACCAAATAAACGTAGCGATACACCCTCTTGAGATAACGCAAGATGTACGTTTTCAAATCCAATACCCGCTTCATCCATTGCACCATAGATCACAGCGCTTGCACCGGCTGTTTTTAATTGCACATTCGTTGGTAGACCTAAAATCGCTTTCGCATGTAATTCAAATTCACTTTGCACTTGTGTTACTAATGTTACAAGTCCGGTATCGTGGGGTCTTGGACTAACTTCTGAGAACCAGACTTCATCACCTTTAACAAATAACTCAACCCCAAAAATCCCTCGTCCACCTAGATTACTGGTTATTTTTTTAGCAATATCTTGGGCTCGGGCAATCGCCAGCTGACTCATTTGCATGGGCTGCCAGCTTTCTACATAGTCACCATTTTTTTGTACATGCCCAATCGGCTCACAAAATGAGGTCATCATTTGACCATCAATCCCTAGTGACCTTACTGTCAACATAGTAATCTCATAGTCAAAATCAATCAGCCCCTCAACAATCACTCGACCGGTGTCAACCCTTCCACCCGCTGCGGCATGCTCCCATGCTTTTTGCACGTCTTGCGGACCATCTAGCTTCGATTGTCCTTTTCCAGAAGATGACATTACTGGCTTTACAAAACATGGATAGCCAATGCCACTATCAATGGCTTTTTGCAACTCCTCTAAGGAGCTTGCAAAAAAATAAGCTGAGGTTGGTAAACCTAATTCTTGAGCAGCCAATTCGCGGATCCCTTCACGGTTCATCGTGAGGTAAGCGGCTCTTGCTGTGGGAATAACTTCCACAACACCTTCTTGCTCTAATTCCATGAGTGTGCTAGTTGCTATCGCCTCAATCTCTGGCACGATTAAATGAGGTTTTTCTTTTGCGACTAATTCTCGCAAAGCTTGTCCATCTGTCATATCAATCACGTAAGAGCGATGTGCAACTTGATGGCCTGGTGCATTAGCGTACCGATCTACAGCAATGACTTCAATGCCTAATCGCTGTAATTCAATAATGACCTCTTTGCCTAGTTCACCACTACCTAGCATCATGACACGTATGGCATTATTCGATAAGGGTGTTCCAATGATTGGAAAGCGTGGGTATTGATTCATGTTTAATTCCTAAAAAGACATGAGATATTCTCCCATGTCTTTCATCACTGCCTTGAAAACCTTATTTTTTTCGTTGTGGTGGCAAATCAGTGCAACTGCCATGTGCAACTTCAGCAGCCAAACCAATCGACTCCCCTAAGGTTGGGTGTGGATGAATCGTTTTACCTATATCAATGTGATCCGCCCCCATTTCAATAGCCAAGCAAACCTCTCCAATTAAGTCACCAGCATTCGTGCCAACAATACCGCCACCGATGATTCGATGACTTGCTTGATCAAAGATCAGTTTAGTAAATCCTTCACTTCGACCATTCGCAATGGCACGCCCACTTGCCGCCCAGGGGAACACCCCTTTTTGATAAGTAATCCCTTGAGCCTTACACTGCTCTTCGGTTAGCCCAGTCCATGCAACCTCAGGGTCGGTATAGGCTACAGACGGTATTTGTTTAACGTCAAAATACGATTTTTCACCACTCGCGACTTCAGCTGCCACATGCCCTTCATGAACCGCTTTATGCGCCAACATCGGTTGGCCCACAAGGTCACCAATCGCAAAGATATTCGCAATATTGGTTCGCATTTGTTGATCCACCGGAATAAATCCACGCTCATCCACATTGACGCCTGCAGACGTAGCATTGATTTTTTTACCATTGGGTGTCCTGCCAACTGCCACTAAGACTAAGTCATAGCATTGCTTTTCTGCTGGTGCTTTGGCTCCTTCAAACTGAACCCAAATACCATCTTTTTCTGCTTGCGCTGATGTTGCACGTGTACCGAGCATCACTTGGTGGAAACGGGGTAAATTCATTTTCTCCCAAACCTTCACCAAGTCGCGATCAGCACCTGCCATCAAGCCTTCACTTAATTCAACAATATCAATCTTCGAACCTAGAGCACTGTATACAGTAGCCATTTCAAGACCAATAATTCCTCCACCAATCACTAACATCCGCTTTGGAATACTTTTTAATTCAAGCGCACCAGTACTATCAACAATTCTTGGGTCAACGGGTAAAAATGGTAATACAACCGATTGACTACCCGCGGCAATAATGAGTTTTTCAAATCGTATAACTTCTTTTTTACCTGTTAAATCCCACCCTGTTCCTGAGGTTTCTTCTAATTGAATATGATGGTCATCTAAGAGTGTTCCAACGCCACGTAAAACTCTCACCTTACGTGCTTTAGCCATTCCTGATAAACCGGTTGTAAGCTGACTAATCACCTCTTCTTTATGGTGACGAAGTGCATCAATATCAATACGAGGTGATCCAAAGCTCACTCCGTGTTTTGACATTGCCTTGACTTCTTCCATGACTGCCGCTGTGTGCAAAAGTGCTTTAGAGGGTATACAACCCACGTTCAGGCAAACGCCGCCCAAACTTGCATACCTTTCGACTAAAACTGTGTCCATCCCTAAATCTGCACCTCGGAATGCTGCACTATATCCGCCAGGTCCAGAGCCCAAGACCAATAACTCACAGGTATGATCGACTTTGCCGGCAAAAGCGTTAGTATTCGCTGGCACAGAAAGTACGGGAGCAACTGGTGGCGCAACAGGCGCCGGGGCTGAGATAGTTGGACTAACTTTAGCTGGTGCTGCGTCGCTCACATCAACGGTCAGAATTGGCGACCCTAAACTCACCTTATCACCAATGCGAATATCGACCGACACAACCACACCCGCAACTTCACTTGGAACTTCCATTGTGGCTTTATCTGACTCCAGCATTAATAAGGCCTGCTCTTTACTAATGACATCACCGGCTTTTACCAAAATCTCAATGACTGGTATCTCATGAAAATCGCCAATATCAGGAACTTTAATTGTTTGAATAGTCATGCAGTTTCCTTAAAGAGTAACTCTACGAAAATCTGAAATTAATTCAGCAATATAGGCATTAAATCGTGTTGCCAAGGCACCATCAATGACCCGATGATCCGCTGAGAGCGATAGCGGACAAATCAATCTTGGTACAAATTGTTGTCCATCCCAAATTGGCTTCATGGCGGCTTTACTTACACCTAAAATAGCGACTTCAGGAGCATTGATAATCGGTGAGAAATAGGTTCCACCAATCCCCCCTACAGAAGATATCGTAAAACATGCGCCTTGCATTTGATCTGGCTTTAATTTGCCATCGCGCGCTAACTTGGCTAACTCACTCGTCTCAGTAGCAATTTCTAAAACATCTTTTTGATCAACATTGCGAATCACCGGAACAACTAGTCCGTTGGGAGTATCAGCCGCAAATCCTATATGAAAGTACTGTTTCAAAATCAGCTCTTCGCCATCAAGAGAACTATTGAACTCAGGATATTTTTTGAGTGCCTTTACACACGCTTTCATCATAAATGCTAGCAGTGTGACTTTTACGCCCAACTTTTCATTCATCTTATTCGTCTGTACACGAAAAGCTTCTAAGTCCGTTATATCAGCATCTTCATGATAAGTAACGGCCGGTATCATTGCCCAATTGCGCGCAAGATTAGCAGCGGAAATCTTTTGGATTCTCGATAATGGTCTTGTCTGAATTTCGCCAAACTTTTTAAAGTCAATTTTGGGCCATGGCAATAATTGCAAGCCACCACCAACTGCCCCACTACCACCACTTGTCTGTGTGGACTGTCCGCTTAAAATTCCTTTAATAAAGCTTTGAACATCCTCTTGAGTAATTCGACCTTTGAGACCCGAGCCCTTCACTTTCGAAATATCCGCCCCTAATTCACGCGCATATTTACGCACGGATGGGCTTGCATGGCTTGTATTTGGATGGCTTGAGACTTCCTCTACTTTTGCTACCGGGATGGGTGCGACCGGAGTAATGACAGGCGCTGCAACATTAGGCGCAGGACTTGGCGCTGGTGTTTCTTTAGTGGGGGGTAACGGTGTTGTTGCAGCCATACTTCCTGGCTCTAAAAGAAGAATGAGGCTTCCCTCTGAAACGTTATCACCTAATTTAACCTTGAGCTCTTTAACAACACCAGCTTGCGAACTCGGAATATCCATCGTGGCTTTATCTGACTCCAATGTGATTAAGGTCTGCTCCTTAGTCACTTGATCGCCAACTTTGATATGTAACTCAATGATTGGAATACCCTTGTAATCACCAATGTCAGGAACTTTTATTTCTAGTAGTTGTGTCATCTAGGGCTCCTTAAACAGACATTGGATTAGGCTTACTTACATCTAAACCATATTTAGCTATCGCTTCAGCCACTTTTTTTGCTTCTATCTGACCATCATCAGCCAAAGACTTTAATGCTGAAATCGTTACCCAATAACGATCCACTTCAAAGAAATGTCGTAAATTCTCACGGGTATCAGAACGTCCATAACCATCTGTACCAAGAACGGTATACCGCTTACCTAAGTTCTGTATGGCGGGACGAATCTGCTCTGCAAATAAACGAACATAATCCGTAGAAGCAACCACAGGACCCGCAAATTTAGTCAACGCATCTTCAACGTGTGATTTTTGCGCTTTAGCGGTTGGGTTTAATAAGTTATGACGTTGCACACGTTGGATATCTCTAGCTAATTCTGTAAAACTTGGGCAACTCCATAAGTCAGAGGCAACGCCCCAGTCATCTCTTAATAGGTCCGCTGCTGCCATGACTTCCCGAAAAATCGTACCACTTCCTAACAGTTGTACTCTTAATTTAGATTTGGCTTCTCCAATACTCTTAAGGTGATACATACCCTTTAAGATATCTTTTTCTGCACCTTTTGGCATAGCAGGATGCGCATAATTTTCATTCATCAAAGTAATGTAGTAGTACACATCTTCTTGATCGGTGAGCATGCGACGCATTCCGTCTTGAATCACGATGGCCAACTCAAATCCAAACGTTGGGTCGTAACTAATGCAATTAGGAATGCCTAAACTAAATAAATGACTATGACCGTCTTCATGTTGTAAACCCTCGCCATTTAAGGTTGTTCTGCCGGCAGTTCCACCAAGCAAAAATCCTCTAGAACGCATATCACCAGCTGCCCATGCTAAATCACCAATGCGCTGAAAACCAAACATGGAGTAAAAAATATAAAAAGGCAACATGGGTACGCCGTGCGTGGAGTATGAGGTTGCTGCAGCAATCCAATCACACATGGCCCCAGCTTCATTAATTCCTTCTTGCAAAATCTGACCCGTTTGATCTTCTTTATAAAACATTAATTGATCACGATCTTGTGGCTCATATAACTGACCTATATGACTCCAAATACCTAATTGACGAAACATCCCTTCCATACCAAATGTTCTAGACTCATCTGGAACAATCGGAACAACTCGTTTACCAATCACTTTATCTTTTACTATCATATTCAACATCCGCACAAATGCCATCGTCGTTGAAATCTCTCGCCCTTCTACGGTTGCCTCTAATAATGGTGCAAATGTTTCTATGGTGGGCACGTCTAAAGATTCGGCCTTCGCTCTTCTTTGGGGGAGATAACCGCCCAAATCCATCCTCTTTTTCCGCATGTACTCAAGCTCTGGACTTCCTTGTGCAAAACTGATGTAGGGTACTTTTTCGAGTTCTTCATCTTTGACCGGCAAGTCAAAACGATCTCGAAATGCTTTGACATCCTCAATACTCATTTTTTTCTGTTGATGCGCAATATTCATCGCTTCACCAGAGGCCCCCATCCCGTATCCTTTGATGGTCTTGGCTAATATCAGGGTAGGCTGACCTTTATGATGAACCGCTGAGTGGAATGCGGCATAAACTTTGTGTGGGTCATGTCCACCACGATTTAGATTCCAAATATCTTCATCTGACCAATCTGCGACCAACTCTTGAAGTTCTGGTGTATTAAATACATGTGCGCGCACATAAGCACCATTTTTGGCCTTCATCGTTTGATATTCTCCATCCACGATTTGTGCCAATCGATTCATGAGCAAACCTTTTTTATCGCGAGCAAATAGTGCATCCCAATGCGTGCCCCAAACAACTTTAATGACGTTCCATCCAGAGCCTCTAAACTCACTTTCTAATTCTTGAATAATGCTGCCATTACCACGGACTGGTCCATCTAAACGCTGTAAATTACAGTTGATGACAAAAATCAAGTTATCTAATTTTTCACGACCAGCCATCCCAATCGCACCAAGTGACTCTGGCTCATCGGTCTCGCCATCACCTAAAAAAGCCCATACTTTTCGACCATCGGTGCTAACCATACTGCGATCTTGCATATATTTCATGAATCGCGCTTGATAAATAGCCATAATCGGCCCCAAGCCCATCGATACCGTTGGAAACTGCCAAAAGTTAGGCATTAACCATGGGTGTGGATAACTCGATATCCCCTTACCACTGACCTCTTGTCGAAAACTATCTAATTGGGTTTCATCTAAACGACCTAATAAATAAGCTCTTGCATAGATACCGGGTGCAGAGTGCCCCTGAACAAAAATCAAATCCCCACCATGGGCATCTGATGGCGCGTGCCAAAAATGATTAAAGCCCACATCGTATAAAGTAGCTGCAGATTGAAATGATGAAATATGTCCACCAACATTGGTGTCTTTATTCGCACGCAACACCATTGCCATTGCATTCCATCTTGTATACGAACGAATCCGATGCTCAATCTCTTGATCTCCAGGAATCCTCGCCTGCCGATCAACAGGAATCGTATTGATATATGGAGTTTGTGCATGAAAGGGTTGATCTACCCCATTGACGCGCGCAAAGGCAATTTGTTGATCGATTAAAAATGCTGCACGGTCAGTACCCTCCGCATGGATGACACCATCCATCGCATCTAACCATTCTTTAGTTTCTACGGGATCAACATCATTGCTCAATGCGTTATTTAATTGGGAATTTATTTCTTCGGGAACAGCTGCCATTTCTATCTCCTATTCAATTTCTTTCATTCTAAATTTAGATATGTGAAATACAAGTTTTTTTTCATATCTTGATAATATTTTTCATATTATGGAATAATAGGTGTATTTATAACAAATAATTCAACCAATAAACCACACTTCAAGCAAAATACGGCTTATGAAGAAATTTTTATCCTTCAAGCTATTTCATTCAAACAGGTGGTTTAAACCATCTACGATTTCAAACCAGCTTAGCAAACAATCTGTAGACTATTTATACACTCCGATTATTGCCATCATGTTATTTATGCTGGCCATGATTGCAATTCTTTGGTCCTTGTCAAAACAAGAAAGTGATCAAGCAAACACTGTTTTTTACATTGAAGTCGCCTACGCAGAGCAACGAATTCAGGCTAAATTTGATCTCAATGAAGAAGAGCTCTTAGCGTTGAGTAAAAACTTACCCAATCCAATTGACAATAAGCTCAATAATCCGTTTTACAAAAGCTCCAGCAATCTCATCATTAAGAACCCTGAGATTCTTCTCATTGAGGCCATCAGTAACGATTTCAAAATGAACCTGAGCTATCCAAATCTTGCTGAAGATGACTGGTATTCAGATTCAGCTCGCAGCACTTTGAATAAAAGCCTGCAGTCAACCCTGCGCGAGTCTATTGCATCAGGACGCGGAACTTATGGGAAATTTCTGGAACTTTCGCCCTCTGACACTAAGCAATCAATGCATAAAGATAGAGCACTTGTATTTTGGTATGTCCAACCAGCCATTAAATACTCTGAACAAACCCAACATATCGCGATTTTATATTCAGCACCACTCATGATCAGCAAAATTATTCCAAAAGATATCTTGGCTCGTCATCGATTTTCTATCCTAGATAGTGATGGTCAAATTCTATATAGCTTTATTGATCGCAAGTTGAGTAACAATCACATCACTCATCAAATCAAATTAACTAAATTTGCTGATAATTTAATTTTGCAAGGTGAGAGTTATCCTCTACCAAGCAACCTAAGTTTCCAAATGTTGTTTTGGTTAGTCATCGGCTTATGTTCCTATGTTATTTGGAGCTTTTGGTCTATTTGGAAACAGATGAGATATCGACAAGATATTCAAAGAAGCCTGATTAAAGAAACTAATTTTCGGCGCGCCATTGAAGACTCTATGCCTGTTGGACTTCGTGTTCATGAGCTAGATGGTCGGATTAGTTATGTCAATCCCGCTTTTTGTAAACTGGTCGGTTGGTCAGCAGAAGAGTTGCAGGGCTTAAAGCCTCCATATCCATTTTGGTCTGATGATGATGAAAAAGCAAACTCAACGAAACTCGAGGTTGCTTTTAAAAATAACTTTGGCCCACCTAGTGGTATCGAGGCTATTCTGACAGATCGTGATGGTAAAAAAATCTTCGTGAGGAATTTTGTCTCACCAATGGTCGATGCTAAAAATAAACAAACTGGCTGGATTGCATCTTTAGTTGATATTTCTGAGCCAAGGCGCATCCGCGACGAATTAGCTATCTCCCAACAACGCTTTATTACCGTTCTTGAGGGCCTTACCGCTGGAATTTCTGTGGTGAATCCCAAAACGGGTGAATTACTGTATTCAAATAATTTATATCAAGAAATGTTTGATTCAAGTCCAGATGCTCATCAATTACTCCTGGGTTCTGAAGCATTTGCACCTGAAAATCTTGACCTTGATTTGGATAATGTCGATGGTTTTGCTGGACTACCCTCTTCTGCTTTAACGCCGATTATTGGTGACTCAAGAGAGGTACAAATACCAGATAAGCCTAATTGGTATGAGGTAAGAAGAAGATATATTCCTTGGACTGATGGACACCTTGCTCAAATGTTAATTACTACGGATATTACAGAGCGACGATTGTCTCAGGATAATCTGCGTATTCAAGAAGAGCGTCTGCAATTCTCAAGCAGATTAACCACCATGGGTGAAATGGCTTCTTCGATTGCGCACGAATTAAATCAACCCTTAGCTGCCATCAACAATTATTGTATGGGGGTTGTGAGTCGCCTGCGCACAAAAAATGACCCTCAAATCACAACGGAAATCTTGCCTGTTATTGAAAAAGTGAGTGCCCAAGCTCTTCGTGCGGGTACGATCATCCAACGGATTCGCAATTTTGTAAAACGTAGCGCACCACAAAGAGAATCTTGCTTTATCGATCAGATTATTCACCAGTCTATCGATCTTACCGATATTGAAGCCCATCGTCACGGGATTCGTATTGAAAAAAATATAGCGCCACAATTGCCTGAATGTTTTGTGGATCCAATTCTCATTGAGCAGGTTCTGGTAAATTTACTGAAAAATGCTATCGATAGTATGCGTGATTCTTACCCAAGATCACGCCGCGGAAAAGCTCCTCCCATCCTTTTAATTGCTGACCTGGATACCAATCATCAACAACCGATGCTGAGAATCCGAATCATGGATCGTGGCAAGGGTATTGATGAAGAAATTATTACTCATATCTATGACCCATTTTTTAGTACGAAAGAAGAAGGCATGGGTATGGGGCTAAATATTTGTCGATCAATTATTGAATCTCATGAGGGTCGCTTGTGGGGAGCAAATAATCTTACTTCCCTGATTGAAAATCCATACCCTGATGAGGGTGACACCCAACTAAAAGGTTGTACATTTACAATACTCTTACCTCTTGAGCATTATTTAATCCCAATTGCAAAGAACGAAGAAACTTCAGGGTAAATCCAATAAAACCGTTATTATTGCTAGACACGCTTAAATTTATCAATTTTGATCAAGGTTACGTATGAATACGCTCTATACAGAAAAACCAAAAGAAATTATCTACATTGTCGATGATGACGAAGCGGTTCGCGATTCACTCAGCTGGTTACTGGAAAGTAATGGCTATTTAGTCAAGTGCTTTAGTAGTGCTGAACGTTTTTTACAGGCTGTCACTGGCTCTGACCGTGAAGTAACTGCTTGCGCTATTCTGGATGTCAGAATGCCGGGTATGTCTGGTTTAGAGTTACAAGAGCACCTCATTGCTGAATCCATTCCAATGCCGATTTCTTTTATTACGGGCCACGGTGATGTTTCTATGGCTGTGACAACGATGAAAAAAGGTGCTGTGGATTTTATCGAAAAACCTTTTAAAGAAAATGAGCTGCATAATCTGGTCGACAAAATGCTAGTTAGTGCAAGAAGTGCTTACAAAGAAGCTTCTTTGCAAAAGAATAACCAAAGCTTATTATCCAAACTAACGAGCCGTGAACGTCAGGTCTTAGAACGTATTGTAGCTGGTCGATTAAATAAACAAATCGCTGATGATCTGACGATTTCAATCAAAACAGTTGAGGCTCACCGTGCCAATATTATGGAAAAGCTCAATGTAAGTACAGTTGCAGATTTATTACGTTTGGCACTTTCTGAAAAAATCTAGTCGTTTTCATATGCCAGCAAAACTTTTAGACGGAAATCTTCTTTCCCGCAAACTGCGTACGGAAATAGCAACTTCCTGTGCTATTTTGACTGCCAAAGGGACTAAACCTGGTTTAGCTGTGATCCTAGTTGGAGCTAATCCGGCTAGTCAAATTTATGTTCGTAATAAAGTCAAAGCCTGTGAAGAAGCTAATATTTATTCCGAGCTCATTCAACTGCCTAGTGATGTTTCTGAGGCGAAATTGCTTGAGCATATTCATCAACTGAATAAAAATACAAAGATTCACGGTATCTTAGTGCAACTGCCCTTGCCTGCTCATATCAATAGCCATCTGGTACTCGAGGCGATTGACCCACAAAAAGATGTGGATGGTTTTCATGTTTCTAATGCTGGGGCATTAATGACCGGCAAGCCTATTTTTAAACCCTGTACGCCATACGGTTGCATGAAAATTCTGGAAAGTATCGAATACCCCATTCGTGGTGCTCGTGCTGTGATTGTTGGCGCCTCAAATATCGTTGGTAAACCCATGGCTATGCTTTTGCTTCAAGCTGGGGCAACTATTACGATTTGCAATAGCAAAACGAAGGATATCTGTGCACATACAAAAGATGCAGATATTTTAGTCGTTGCGACAGGTATTCCAAAGATGATTACCGCACAAATGGTTAAACCCGGTGCCGTCGTTATTGATGTGGGCATTAATCGCCTTCCAGACGGCAAACTCTGTGGCGATGTTGATTTTGATGAGGTTAAATACGTAGCTGGCTGGATCACTCCGGTTCCTGGTGGCGTTGGACCCATGACAATTACGATGTTGTTACAAAATACCCTAGAAGCTGCCACCAACTTTCATCACTAAGAGTCTCCCTATGAGTAATCCGTTATTAACAATGGGGCTTGATTTGCCCAATTATCCTGCGATCGAACCTAAACATATCGAAGAGGCTGTTTCAACACTTTTAAAAAATGCTTATCAAGCCTTAGACGAAGCTGTTGCTATAGAGATTGAACCAACTTGGGATAATTTAATTACACCACTTGAACTGTCTAATCAGTCTCTCGGTAGAGTATGGGGCGTCGTTAACCATTTAACCAGTGTCATCGACTCTCCAGATTTACGTGCCGCTCATGCTGCAATGTTGCCTCTGGTAACAGCCTACTCCAGTTCTTTTGAACAAAACCTCGATTTATTTGAAAAATACAAACAGATTCGGGCTTCTGCACAGTGGCAAGACCTTTCATTTGCCCAGCAAAAGGTAATTGATAATGCCATTCGGGATTTTCAATTGGGTGGCGCTGAATTACCTTCTGATAGAAAACCACGATTTGCAAAAATTGCTGAAGATTCTGCACATTTCACGAAAACATTTTCAGATCATGTGCTCGATGCTACCGATGCATTTTTACATGTCGTGACCGATCAAGAGCTATTAAAGGGTCTTCCTGAGGATGCTATATTAGCAGCTCAAGATTTAGCTCAGTCAAAAAATAAAGAAGGCTGGGCGTTTAACTTAAAGTTTCCTTCTTACTATCCTATTATGCAGTTTGCTGAACACCGCAATCTGCGTCAAACAATGTATGAAGCGTATGTAACCAGAGCCTCAGAACTTGGCCCTCAATACGCCCAAGGACAAGATGCTTGGGACAATAGTCAAATCATGTTGGAAATCCTAAGACTGCGTCATGAAGAAGCGACCATGTTAGGTTTTGATAATTATGCTGCCTTGAGTATTGTCCCCAAAATGGCTAGCTCCGTTGAAGAAGTCCGCAATTTTCTGAACGAGTTCGCCACACGTGCCCACCCGAGTGCCGTTAATGACCTAAAGGAACTTGAGGAATTTTCTAAAGAAGAACTAAAAATCCCACTCCTAAAACCCTGGGATATTAGCTTTGCCTCTGAAAAACTCAAACAGGCTAAGTACTTATTTTCAGAACAAGAGGTCAAACAATACTTTCCGATTGACCAAGTTCTTACAGGCTTGTTTCATGTCATCCAAACTATTTTTCAGGTAAAAATTCAAGCGTCAACATTGCCAGTTTGGCACGCTGATGTGCAATCCTTCCAAGTGCTAAATGCTCAAGATGAGTTACTGGCTTATTTTTATTTAGATGCCTATGCAAGAGCAGGTAAACGCGGCGGTGCTTGGATGGATGATGCCCGAGGACGAATGGTAATGAAGGGGGGCGATCTGCAAACTCCCGTTGCTTATTTGGTCTGCAACTTCCCCTCTCCAAGTACGGTTAATGGTCAACTCCGACCAGCAACCATTAGCCATGATGACGTGATTACCCTCTTTCATGAGTTTGGCCATGGCTTACATCATATGCTCACAAAGGTCGATGTTCTGGGTGTTTCTGGCATTAATGGTGTGGAGTGGGACGCTGTTGAACTTCCTAGCCAGTTTATGGAAAACTTTTGCTGGGATTATGAAGTTGTCCAAAAACTATCTAAGCATATTGATACTCAGGAAACGCTACCTCTTGCCTTATTTAATAAGATGCTCGCTGCCAAAAATTTCCAAAATGGTCTTTTTACCCTTCGTCAAATTGTTTTTGCAAGCTTCGACTGGGAGCTCCATTCAAACTTCATCGCTCATGATGCCAAGCCTGAAGATATTTTGGAGTTATCCAAATCAATCAATCAAAAAATACATGTTCTAGAACAAGTAGCTATTTCTAGATGGCCTCATACTTTTAGTCATATTTTTGCTGGTGGGTATGCGGCTGGTTACTACAGCTACAAATGGGCGGAAGTTCTTTCCGCAGATGCTTTTGCTGCCTTTGAAGAACAAGCTCCTCAATTTGGATCGATTCTTAATCCTGATGTGGGCATCCATTATCGACAGCAAATTTTAGAGGTCGGGGGAAGCAGATCTGCCGC
>CANFUO010000047.1 GCA_947450225.1 Burkholderiaceae bacterium
ATGATGCCATCGCTTGTCTGATGATGAGGTATTAACCACTCACCACTAACTTGACCAAGCTGAACTGGCTCTACTTCGACTTCTTTAGAAAAATTAGCCCGTTTTAATGCGACTTCTTCATAAGAGTTTCTGCGTTGCTCTACATTCATGCCATTCCACAGCACGAGCTGATCTTTGACCATTTGATAGTAATGAGTAGACTGTTGACTTTGCATAGTTTTTATAATAACCGAACTATTTCAAACACGCTATTTCAATTCGGTCTAGTGCAGTTTTTAATAACTGACGCTGCGTACCAAAGTTCAAGCGGAAAAACTGCTGATTTCCAAATTGAGATCCAGGTGATACCGCCACTCCCGCATCTAAAATCGTATTGAATGGGTTTTCCCAATGGCATTGAGATGCATCAATCCAAGCAAGATAGGTCGCTTGCAAATGCGCCATCGACAGTCCTGGCATCGCATTGATTCGCTGGGATACATAGTCGCGATTGGACCTTAGGTACTTTATCAAGGCTTGATGCCAAGATCCCCCTTCTTGAATCGCCGCCTGGGTAACTTCGTACGCCAATAGATTGGGATTAGGAATTAATGTGTGCATATCTTTTAAAAGCCCAGCTCTGATTTTTGGATTGGGACAGATGATCCAAGCCAATCCAAGTCCAGGAAAATTAAATGTTTTATTGAGGGACATCAGTGAAAAACTGTATTCTTGAATAGCTTGACTAATACTACCGATGGGGTGATGTTGTACCCCTTCATCTAATATCAAATCAGCATGAATTTCATCGGAGCAAATGATCAGTTGGTGCTGTTTAGCAAACTGCGCCAGTAGCTCCAGCTCTGTGCGTGTGAATACCGTTCCCCCAGGATTATGAGGATTACAAACCATGAGTAAGCGCGTATTGGGTTTAACTAAAGACTCAAGTTCTTCAAGGGAAATGCAAAGCCCATCACCCCGTGCTTGCACTTCATAGGTAGAATAATCGCGTCCTGCTCCTACAACTGCATCTTTAAAATGATGATAGGCAGGCCCTGGGATCAAAACGTGATCGCCAGCATGTGTGAGCATCCTCACCGACAGATGTAATCCTGTGACAAGGCTTGGCAAAAAGCTTATCCAATCGGGTTGTATTGTCCAGTGGTAGGTTCTTTGTACATACTGCGCAATGTTTTCTTTAAGCTCTTCGCTGGCATAGGTATAACCATAAATACCGTGATCAACTCTACTGTGTAATGCCTTCATCACACACTCCGGTGAGCGAAAATCCATGTCAGCAACCCATAATGGAATAACGCCGGGACCATACTTATCCCAGCGAACTGAATGCGTGTTGGCACGATCAATGCTTTGATCGAAAAGATGTTTCATCATGACACTGTGCACCCCAACTTATTGAATTGGTTGGGGTGGTTTGTTTTATTACTTTGGTTTTTTAATGCCGAACAAAATCTCATTGGCTTTGTCATCGTGTTTAGGTTTACGCAGTGAAGTTAAGACATCTACACCACGTATGACTGCGGGGCGCTGTTCAATCTCTGCAAACCAAGCTTGCAAATGTGGGTACTCAGATAGCTCAATCCCCTGGTTTTTCCAATTTCTTAACCATGGATATATAGCCATATCTGCAATAGAGTAAGTTTTACCAGCAATGTATTTATTTTTAGCCAGTTGACGATCCATCACACCATATAAACGATTGGCTTCTTTTGTATAACGGTTGACCGCATATTCAATTTTCTCAGGGGCATAAATACGGAAGTGATGGTTTTGTCCAAGCATCGGGCCGACGCCACCCATTTGGAACATTAACCATTCCATCACTTTGAATTTATCAGTCGTGCTCTTCGGTAAAAACTTACCTGTTTTGGATGCCAAATATAGCAAAATAGCGCCTGATTCAAAAATACTAATCGGTTTGCCATCCGGACCATTCATATCGACAAGGGCTGGGATGCGATTATTTGGACTAATGCTCAAAAACTCAGGCTTAAATTGATCACCATTACCGATATCAATGGGGTGCGCTTCCCAATCTTTTCCTAATTTAAAACCACATTCTTCTAACATAATGTGCACTTTGTGCCCATTTGGTGTTGCCCATGAATATACCTGTATTGCGGGCGATTTCTTTTGTGGATTGCTCATTTCGTGTTCCTATCTTTAAAAATTTCTTGATATGTTTACTGTTTTTACTATAGTCCCAATCTTGCATTCGACGGAAATAAATGTCTTTTGGCAGCATCATCAACCGCGATCGTAAATTCATGTTGTGTTTTCAATGCCTCCGCACGTTGGGCTGCAGGTCTTGCATTAATGCTATCAATCCAGCGCTTGGTGTTTGGTAACTTATCCCAAGCATCGTCCCCTAAAATGACCGGAATCATGCGGGCCCAGCCCCACAATGACATGTCAATAATGCTATAGGTATCAGCTACCATCCAAGCTTTACCTTTCAGATGGGCTTCAATAATATTCCAGTGACGCCAAGCCTCAAAATCATAGCGATTGACTGCATACTCTTTTGGTTCTGGTGCAAATCTTTTGAAATGGACTGCCTGTCCACAATAAGGACCAATTCCTGTAGCAATAAACATGAGCCACGATGCAATTTGCGCTTTATTCTGATCATTTTCTACAGGTAAAAATAATTGGTGTTTTGCCGCGAGGTACAGCAAAATCGCATTACTATCAAA
Source organism: Burkholderiaceae bacterium (assembly GCA_947450225.1). Taxonomy (GTDB): domain Bacteria; phylum Pseudomonadota; class Gammaproteobacteria; order Burkholderiales; family Burkholderiaceae; genus Polynucleobacter. The sequence goes on from CANFUO010000047.1 coordinate 2,697, forward strand.
AACAGGAATATCTCCATCTAGAATCGCTGGAGTTTTCGCATTGGGATTGATTTTTAAAAACTCTGGTGCATGTTGTTGACCTTTACGGGTATCAACAGGAATCATCTCATAAGGCAAATGAGCCTCTTCTAAAAAAAGTGCGACCTTTAAAGGATTGGGGGATGGGTGATAAAAGAGCTTAATCATAAAAACCTTTCATAAAGAATGTTTATAAATACTGCAAGAGGTCTGCAAGGTCAGAGCCTTGATACGTCGGTGGTAATCCAATAGTCTCATATGGTAACTGATGCCGATTAACCCAAAAAGTGGGTAACCCAAACCATGCTGCGCCAATAATATCCCACGCATTACATGAGACAAACAATACATCTTTTTTTTGACACTCGAATTTTTTTAAGATTAATTCATAAGTCATCGGCATCACTTTAAAGTGCCGTACTTCATCCACTGAAATCAGTTGCTCAAAATAAGAACTTAAGTGATTTCGCTCTACTACTGTGTTCAACATTGCTTGACTGCCATTGGATAGTATCGCTGTTTGTATCTTCTGCTGTTGAATAGCCTGCAAACATGGCAATACATCAGAAAAAATCTCCAGCTGCGCATACTGGTCCATGAGTCGATTTTCAATCTCAGGAGTTAGGGCTAAACCTAAACGGCGACAACAATACCTGAGTGCTTGAATCGTTACCTCCCAAAACGAAACATAATGGCGACTACCTCCCTCAATTGGATCGGCCATACTGACTAAGCGGGTATATTCAATTTGGCGGTCACGCCACATGATCGATAAACTTTGACCTTGATTCGGAAAAAATTCTTCTGCTAATTTACCGATAGAATACACATCAAAAATCGTTCCAAAAGCGTCAAATGCAATAATTTTATACATGACCTAGGCCAAGATAGAGTTAAAAAAAGCCTCATCAGATGATGAAGCTTTTTTATTGAGAGCTACAACTTTATTCATTTGCAATCGTATTGAGTAATACACCAATTTTCTCAATCTCGATTTCACAAATATCACCTGCCTTCATGAAAATTGGTGGTGTTCTTGCATAACCAACTCCTGCTGGCGTGCCGGTAATGATGACATCTCCAGGTTCTAGTGTCATACATTCCGACACAATTTTCAAAACGGTTTTGACATCAAATAAGAAATTTGATGTATTACCATCTTGTAATACTTGACCATTTAAACGTGCCTGTATTCTAAGACCGTCACCGCCAGGAGGTAATTCATCTTTGCTGACTAACCAAGGGCCAAAGCTACCTGTGTCATCAAAGTTCTTACCTAAAGTCCACTGGGTTCCTTTGCGTTGATAGTCACGCACCGAACCGTCGTTATAGCAGGAATAACCTGCCACACAATCTAAGGCATTATCTAAGGTCAAGTGACGAGCTTTTTGACCGATAATGACCGCCAACTCTGCTTCGTAATCTAATTTGGCAGATGCCTTTGGAACTCGCATTGGTTGTTGATGAGCAACCTGAGAAGAATTCACCCGCAAGAAAAAACTTGGATGATCCGGTATGGCATGACCGCCCTCTTTCGCATGATCAGCGTAGTTGAGTCCAACGCAGATAATTTTTCCAGGATTGGCTACTAAAGTTAAAAACTTCACGCCAGCCATGGGTTTAATCGCATGTAATGGCTCTTCTTCTAAGATAGCATCTAAACTATCTTTCCAATCGGGTTGGCTCAGTAAAGCAACCATGTCGTGGCAATGTTCATAGCCCGCTGCTTCTAAATCAATAAACTCTGCAGCCGCAGGTGTTCTTAATAAACCAATCGTTGGCTTACCGGCTTTTTCAAATGTAAATATTCTCATAATTTTATATAGTAAAAGGCCCCCTTAGGGGCCATTAATTCATTAAGCTTCGTTAATTACAGGATTGGACAGTGTGCCCAGACCTTCAACAACGACTTCACATACGTCACCCGCTTTCATGAAGACCGGTGGCTTACGTGCAAAGCCAACGCCTGCAGGTGTACCAGTGATGATCATATCGCCAGGATGGAGTTCCATTCCTTCTGAACAAGCAACAACTAATGTTGCTACATCAAAAATCATGTCCTTAGTATTCGCTTTTTGCATGACTTGGCCATTCAAACGTGTTTCAAGGTTCATCCCCACCATGCCTGGAGGCACTTCATCGGCAGTTACAAACTCAGGACCGAAACCACCACTGCGATCAAAGTTTTTACCCCACATCCATTGGCTTGAACGGAATTGGAAGTCACGAAGGGAGCCATCGTTAAAAATACTATAACCAGCAACGTGGTCTAGGGCTTTTTCTTTCGTAATATATTTACCAGGTTTACCGATGATGGCCACAATTTCGCCTTCATAGTCAAACTCATGGGAAGCTTTTGGACGCTCAATCGCCACACCATGCGCCACCCAAGAACTTGGGAAACGATGAAACAACACTGGCTGTGTTGGTGGTTGAAAGTTACCTTCGGCCGCATGATCAAGATAATTGAGGCCAATCGCAAATGCTTTATGCGGATGATGCAATGGTGGCATCAATTGCACACTAGCTAAAGGTATACGTTTAGTCGATTTTTCAATCGCCGCTTTTGCAGAAGCCATTCCAGCAGCTCCATGGCGTAACAACTCATCCAAAGTGCCTGGACAACCCAGTTCAGTTAAGTTGATAATTTCATCACCAATACGAGCGCCTAGGGCTGGATGTCCATCGGGGGTTTTAAAGCGTAACAGTCTCATTGCATTTCCTTTAAATAAAAATAAATTACTTCATGTCATTAACGAACTTTTGATAATAATGCCTGCGCATTAAGATGTTCAATTCGGCTGATCACCTCAGAACTAAGTCCTTGATTTTCAAGGGACTTCACTTGTGTATCCATCGGTACATACGGATAATCACTGCCATAGGTGACCTGGGTCGCTGGCACTAACTTTAGTAATGCAGCCATACTCGATGGGTGTGTAGCATTTGCTGTGTCGTAATACAGTCTTTGTAATTCAGCTTCAATGCCATTCGGTGCAAAACTGGCTGTATTGGGTTTGTTGCCGTGGAAATAATTAATACGACCAGCTAGCATCGGTATCGTGCCACCTGCATGTGAGAATAACCAACGAATATCTCTAAATTTCAGGAAAGATCCACTCAGTAATAGGTTAGTTACTGCGCGTGTCGTATCGTGTGGTACTTCAATAACCGATCCATACGTCCCTGTGTTTAATCGCGCACAACAGGTCGCTACTAATGGATGGAAATAAACAACGGCCTTGCGACGATTGAGCTCTTCAAAGATTGGTGCAAAAGAAGGATGTCCTGGCCATTTGTCGCCGTAGTTCGTCTGAATACCTACGCCATCTGCTCCCAATACATCAAAAGCGTATGCAATTTCTTTGAGTGAACTCTCAACATCAACCATATTCACCGCAGCAAAAAGACCAAAACGCCCCGGGAATTTTTTCATCATCTGCGCGCCAAAATCATTGACTTCGCGAACCATATCTTTAATTCTAGGTAATTCAAAATCAAACCAAACACCCGGTGTTGATGCTAAAGAAAGTATCGCTTTACTAACCCCTGCTTTGTCCATCGCTGCAACTGCACCTTCTGGAGTCCAAGCAAGCTGGGTTGGAAAATGAGGTAAGCCCTTGGAAACTTCGTAATCAACCCAAGCCTTCATGTAGCTAGGAGAATAAAAATGGTGATGCGTATCAATGATTCCAGAACCAGCCGCAATGGTATTGTTAATCGACAATCCACCCGCCAACCCAAGAGCTCCAATACCACCAGCAGTTTTCAAAAAACCTCTGCGACTAGATGGCTCTTGTTGTTCTGATGTGATTTCTAATACGCTACATTGACAAAGTGTATTCCTGCAAGTCATCTTGTGGTATCTCATATTCTGTCTCCTTAAATGAGTTTTTACATGCGGTTGTTTATTTAATTTTTATCATTTACTTACCCGGTGGGAAACCTTTTTTCTGCTCCCATAAATTTTCAAATGGGTAAATATGCATACTGGCATAAACACCATTTTTGGTAAATGGCTCGTCTTTGATCCAAGCCGCAGCAGCTTCACGATTCGGAAAATCAATACCGAGTAAAGTACCAACCATTTTCGTATTGTCATCATTTTTTAATGGTCCGGCAAATGCCATGTCCGCGGCTTTCGTTGCCAAATAGGCTTTATGAATCGGCCGTAGTTCGTCCCGAAGAGCGAATGCATCTGGCTTGTCCATCATATAAAAAATAAAAATCATTTCTATCTCCTGTAAAAAATAATTATTAACTATGTATCCCTAAATATGCTTTTTGAATTTCTGGACTACTCAATAATTCTTGTGCAATCCCTTGCGCAACGATTCGTCCCTCTTCCAATACATAACCTCGACCTGCAATTTCTAATGCCATACTAACATTTTGTTCCACAAGTAAAACAGATATTCCTTCTCTATTCACTTTTTTAATAGCTTCAAACATATCAATCACGACCGTAGGAGCTAAGCCAAGAGATGGCTCATCAAGCAGTAAAAGGGATGGCTTGGCCATTAAGGCTCGTCCGATAGCAACCATTTGTTGCTGCCCCCCTGACAAAGACCCCGCTACTTGGGCAATTTTTTGCTTAAGAATCGGAAACAGTTCTAAGACCATCTCTAAGGTCTGTGAACGTAGGGCTTTGGCCCGTGGAATAAAGCTACCTAGCTCTAAATTTTCCAAGACACTCATCTGAACAAAGAGTCTTCGACTCTCAGGTACAAGGGCTATACCGGCATCACAAAATTGATGCGCTGGAAGTTGCGTAAGGTCACGGCCGTTTAAGATCATTGATCCAGATATCAATGGATTTAGGCCGGCGATTGCATTAATCAATGTTGTTTTACCCGCGGCATTAGGTCCTACGACGCAAATTAATTCGCCTTGCTTGACGTTTAAACTAACATCCCATAAGGCTGTCGCTGGGCCATAAGCCACTTTAATCTGTTTAAGCTCTAACATCATCAGCCTTTTTACCTAAATAAGCAGTCATTACCTCTGGATTACGCATGACCTCTGCAGGCAAACCTTTGGCAATTAACTGTCCATGATTGAGGACCGCTATCCGGTCTGCTAATGCCATAACCGCAGACATGACATGCTCAACAAATAAAATGGTGGTTCCTTGACTACGGATTTTTTGAATCAGTTCTACCGAACTTTGTATCTCACTTGGTGTCAGCCCCGAGAGTACTTCATCGAGCATGAGTAATTTTGGTCTTGCCGCCAACGCACGCGCAAATTCCAAAAACTTGCGTTGGTGTAAATTTAAATCCGATGGTAAGGCATCTGCTTTGTCTTCTAAGCCAACTTGCATGAGGGCCTCATAGGCTAGCTCGCTCGCCTGTTCTAGACTTTTATTACCTGCATATGCAGCAACTAAGCGGGTATTGTCTAAGACGGTGAGTTCATTAAATGGACGTGGTGTTTGATAGGTTCTTGTTATCCCTTTAACCGCAATATCATGCGCGCTCAGCGCAGTGATGTCTTGCCCTTGAAATACTTTTTGACCACCCGTTGCCGCGTAGTGTCCGCTAATCACATTAATAAAGGTCGACTTTCCAGAACCGTTAGGCCCTAATAAACCTAAAATCTCACCTTCATAAATTTCTAAATCAACATTCTGCAGAGCTTGAATCCCGCTAAAGGATTTACTCAGCCCGTGTGTTTGGAGAAGAATTGGAGCTGGACTTTTGATAGCTGGCTGAGGAGTTTTTTTCACCACTCTATTTTTTAATGACTCGACAATTTTTTGTGAATTTTTCTTCGCTCTTGAGCGCGCTAAATTACCGAGTAGTCCATTTGGAATAAACAAAATAACCAAAATGAGAATCAAGCCAAGGATTATTTTTCCTAATAAAGCACTATCGCCCATGGTAAACAGATACTGAATCCCTGTAATAACAACGGCACCTAATAATGGTCCTGCCCAATGGCGTGTGCCACCCAAAACACTCATTAAGACTACAAATAAGGGAACCGTAATCGAGAACGTTTCAGGTGCTGTTACATAAGAAACAAATAAGGCTTGTATAGCTCCTGCCATGCCTGCTAAATAGGTAGAAATGAATAAGCCAATGAGTTTAGACCGATAAGTCGGCACCCCCATAACTTCTGCTGCATCTTCATCATCATGGATTGCACTCAGGCCCAGGCCTAACTTCGAGGAGTAAATCCAAATGGCACAAAGTAATGTGATGACTAATAAAGCAAGCATCATTAAATAAAATGTGGCAGCTACATTGGGGCCAATCTTGGGTATCGCAACCGAATTCAGATAAACTCCAGGTCCGCCATCAATGGGAGTATTTAAGACAATAGTGGCAATCACAAATGTTACGGCTAAGGTAAGAAGCGCAAAAAGTTCACCGCGCACATTGTGCACTCTAAAAACAAGGGCGCCAATCCCCAAACCAAACAGGCCAGCACAAAAACCCGCCAAGATCAGGATCGGTAGGAAGTCCATCTCCATATGACCACAAAAATACGCTACCGTATACATCCCAATACCAAAGAATGCACCATGCCCAAAGGAAAAATACCCAGACACACCTGAAAAAAGATTCCAGGAAACAGCTAATACGCCCCAATAAAAAACAATGTATAAAAAGGATTGCCAAAATGCGGGCAGACTTAACCATGGCAACATGGCCAACAAGATTCCACTCAGAACAACAAGACCGTAACTAGACTGTTTCATTAAATCTTACCCGGTCTAAAGAGTAATAGTGCAATCAATAAGGAGAAGGAAACAATAGGTGCCCAAGATGGGTTGACAAAGACCATGGTGAGGGCCTCTGATACACCAATGACAATGCCGGCCACGAGAGGACCAAATGGGCTTCCAAGTCCACCTAACATGACCACCGCGAATATAACCCCAATCCAAGTGTACATTTGCGAGGGGTTTAAGGTATAAATCATCGCCACACATACGCCACTGAGTGCCGCGAGTGCTGTGCACACACCAGCGATACCTAAGCTAATTTGCTTTTGGGGAACCCCAAATGCAGTGGCCATTTGGGGGTCTTGTGAAATCGCCCTAACTGCCTTTCCTAAATCCGTATACTTCATCACAATATGGACCAAGACTGCTACTAATACGGCAATCAAAAATCCTAGCGATTCGGCAAATGGAAAATAAATACCAGCAATTTCGACCTTCTTATCGCCATAGATTGTTTGTAACTTCACAAAGTCTGCAGTCCATATCCATTGAATCAATGATTCAACTATGACTGTCAGTCCAAATGTGAGTAATAAAGAATTAAAAGGAGTAATGCGGAATCTTCGAATGAGCCAATGTATCGAAGCGCCGATGACAAAAAATATGGGCGGGAAAATAACCAAGCAGATGAGTGGATCAATGCCAAGTTTGTTAACCAACTCGAAGCTGAGATAAGCTGACAAAAAGACAAAGGCAAAATGGGCCAAATTAATTTGCCCCAAAAAACCCCATGATAGGCCAAGACCTAGGCCTATCAATCCGTACAAACCGCCGAGTAATACTCCCGATACTGCTGATTGAATCAATAAATTTAAACTTGGCAAAACATCGTCCTAATCATTTAACTTCGAGTTTTACCCCAGGGGCCGCAACATTTTTTGGATAAACCATGACCCATTTACGATTCTGTAATTGCGCAACTCTCATCAAATCGTCGCCGTAATTGTTTTCTCCATCCCAACGTAGCTTGCCGGAAACAGTGTCAACTTTGTTGGCTTTAATCCATTTAGCAATTTTTACGTCATCCATACTCTTCGTTGCTACAACCGCAGCTTCAAGCACTTGCCAGGCACTGTAAGAAGTTGCTGCTTGAACTTCAACGAGTGGATAAGGCAGCCCTGCAGCTTGTGCTTTTTCGTGGAATTTTCTAACAAATTCTGCAGCACCTTTATTTGCAGTAAATGGTGGGTGCTCTTGGAATAAGGAAATCGCAATCGCGCCGTCGGCTTCTGGAGATTGAGCCATTAAGCCTGGTGAAGGATAAATGTGCGTATGAATACGTGGTGAGTAATCAATTTTCTTCATCGCTTCTAACAGTTGTATGCCTTCAGCGCCAATGTCGCCAATCCAAACCATATCTGGCTTCGCATCTTTTACACGCGCAGCAATCGTTCCAAAATCTTTATTACCAAAATCCCACTCTAGGTACAGCACTTCTTTTAAGCCCTTGTTTTTCGCAACTTCACGCGCACCAAGGGACATAAAATAAATCGATGGGAATTTAGATGTCACAATCGCAATTGTTTTTGGGGGATTGGGCAATGTCGATACTGCTTCAAATACGATCCCAGGTGAAGTTTTTTCGGGATTAGGTCCAAGCGCCCAAGTCGGAAACTGCTTATCGTATTTCGCTTGATTTGGGATACCAAAGGTGTGATGAATGAGCACTTTGTCATAGCGCTGAGCTACACCCATCGCCGATAAAATAGCGCCAGTGGCATAAGGCCCCATGAGTAAATCGACCTTATCACTTGTAATCAATTGCTCATACAGAGTTCTAGCTACATCAGGCTTGGACTGGTCATCTTTTAATACCCATTCAACTTTTTTGCCAAGTAAACCACCACGACTATTTATATCTTCAATAGCAAGTTCACCAACAATTTTATGCACAATGCCAGTTGCCGCTAAAGGCCCAGTTAGCGCTAAGGTACTACCAATTTTAACAGTCCCTTTTTGCTGTGCTTGGGCACCAATACTTAAACCAAGTAGGCCTAAAAATCCAATTAAGAGCGTATTTTTAATCCATGTTTTTGTTGTACTTTTCATCATTTTTTCCAAAGGTTAAATATAAATTAAAGTTTCTTACGAGTAGGTACAAATACTTTTCCATCTGCTTCATAGTTGAGGCCAAAATCATGTTTCACATCAGGGCCCCAAGCATATAAGGAGTCATCTGGTGGGTGATTTTTCGCGGGCCAGTCCAGGTCGTGCGGTACAAAATCAATATCAAAAGAGTATTCAGAAAAGCCACCCCATGGATCTTGGACATACCTAAAGTAATTTGATCCAAGAACATGGCGTCCCACACCCCAACCTTCGGTATATCCAGCAGCAGCCATTTGCATCGAACCAAAACCAACATCATCAATCGACTCTACTGCCCAACTGGTGTGGTGATAACCGTAATCATCTGACTTGAGCATGGCTAATAAATGGTGATCACTGCCATGTGGGCTATGCACAAACGCAATTAAATCATCTCCAGCGGAATCAGACAATTTGAGACCTAGTACTTTTTCATAAAAATCTAAAGAACGATTGACATTCTTCGTAAAAATTAAAACATGCGATAAATACTTCGGATGTACTTTATGCACTTTTGATTTGTTGGGAGAGCGACCTACACCATTAGACTCAGGGGTAAAGAATCTCGGGGGGGGCATTGAGGGTGAGGTCTTTTGAGCAACACGAATCTGAACGGGGAAGCCATCAGGGCTCATGATCCAAATACCGTCTTTTGCACTTGGATCTGGGGATGCAACCGTCGGAATACCAATACTGACTAAATGCGCTTTAAACGGCTCAAAATCCTCAGCATAGACACCATAGGTCATCCATTGCAAACGTTTTTTGGCACCTTGTTGAATTCTAAAATAACGGTGTGGATTTCCAACTGCGTAGACTTCAAGCTCTGCCCCGACTCGCTTAACCTCGAGGCCAAACAAAGTATAAAACTCATAGGCCACTTCCAAGTCAGGGACAGAAATCACAAACTCGTCAATCGAGTGGGCAGCAAGCACGCCCTGACGCTTGGTCTGTGCCATCGTTAATGGTTTATTCATAAAATCTCCTCTAGTACTTTAATAAATGTAGGTCAAATTGATTAAAATACATTTATACAATATTGTTTGTTTTTCACGTTGTATTACTTTACATGAATTAAGTGGATTTGAAGCCATTTCATGTGAATGAATCTCATACCACACCTAGGCTATTAGGGTAATTACCAATGCCCTTCACTAGAAACAAAAAAACCGCCGAAGCGGTTTATTTTATTCAGATCCAAAAATATCTGGAACGTACATTTCTTTGGGTACAGGACCCCGAATATAGTCTGGGTTGTGAACACGCTCAGGCAACTCTATATGGGCATGTTCAACTTCTTGATAAGGTATTTGGGATAACAAATGCGCGATGCAATTGATACGCGCTCTTTTTTTATCGTTACCGTCAATAATCCACCATGGTGATGTGGCTGTATGGGTCTTTTCAAGCATATGCTCTTTAGCTTTTGTATACAACTCCCACCTTGCTCGGGATTGCAAATCCATCGGTGATAATTTCCACTGCTTCAATGGATCACTAATACGCATCATGAAGCGTAAATGCTGTTCTTCGTCGGTAATGGAGAACCAGTATTTAATCAAAATAATGCCAGAGCGCGTCAGCATGTTCTCAAATTCAGGAACGTCCTCAAAAAACTGTTCGTATTGTTCATCGTTACAAAAGCCCATGACCTTTTCAACACCTGCACGGTTATACCAGCTGCGGTCAAATAATACAATTTCTCCGCCTGCGGGCAAATGGGTAATGTAACGCTGAAAATACCACTGGGTTCGTTCACGCTCATTGGGTGCAGGTAATGCAACTGTGCGACATACGCGTGGGTTTAAACGCTGCATGATCCGCTTAATTGCGCCGCCTTTACCAGCGGAATCGCGTCCTTCAAAAATGACAAGTACTTTAAGCTTTTTCTCAACAACCCAGTCTTGCAACTTGACCAACTCACCTTGCACACGGAGTAATTCTCTGAAGTATTTTTGACGCGTTGCCCTTTTTTCGTCACTTTCATCAGCACCACCTAAACGCTCGTCATCAATCTCAAGCTCAAGCTCTTCATCAAAGCTATCTAACATTTCTTGATGTATACGGTAACGGTAATCAGAATTTTCCATGTGGAATAGCCTTTTATTTGATTGGATTTGTAGTTTCTCAATAATTTGTTACATTAAAATGACTATTCATCTATCTTACTTATTGAACAGATATAGTTTTTTAAGACTTTACTTACATCAAGGGTCATTTATGTCAACAAAAAAATTAGCTTTAGTTACTGGCTCAACGAGCGGAATTGGTCTTGGTATCGCCAAGAATTTTGCCTCTAAGGGTATGAATGTCGTTCTGAATGGCTTTGGTGATGCCAGCGCCATTGAAAATATTCGTGCCAATATGGCTAAAGATTTCGGCGTTGAAGTGCGCTACAACGGCGCTGATATGTCTAAGGCTGAAGAAATCGCTGCCATGATTAAAACCATTGAGGATGAATTTGGTGCCATCGACGTTCTCGTCAACAATGCCGGTATTCAGCACGTAGCCCCCGTCGAAGATTTTCCGATCGAGAAGTGGAATGCAATTCTAGCGATTAATCTCTCTAGTAGCTTTCATACGATACATGCCGCTTTACCAAAAATGAAAGCAAAAGGCTGGGGGCGAATTATTAACATCGCCTCTGCTCATGCTTTAGTTGCCTCGCCTTATAAATCTGCTTATGTCGCAGCTAAACACGGAATTGCTGGCTTAACTAAGACAGTCGCTCTTGAAACAGCTACTTTTGGCATCACGATGAACGCTATCTGCCCTGGATACGTTTGGACACCTTTAGTCGAAAAACAAATTCCCGATACGGCAAAAGCGCGGGGCATTACTGAAGAGCAAGTGATTAATGATGTCATGCTTCACTCTCAACCCACCAAAAAATTTGTAACGATTGAACAAGTAGCGGCACTTGCGCACTTCTTAACTTCTGAAGATGCCGCCCCCATTACTGGGGCAATCATCCCGATTGATGGCGGTTGGACCGCTCAGTAATCTTCTATTTCTTATCTACGCTTAAGCAGCATCGATTTGTGCGGTCGGTGCTGCTTTTTTAAATGCCTCTAGGGCTAAACAGTTTTGTTCAATTTTAGCGATTAAAGGCCATTGCGATAGGTCCACTTTAAATCTTTTAGCACTTTCTACCTGTGGAATAAGGTACACATCCGCAAGTCCTGGTTTATCTTGATAACAAAACTGACCAGATACTTGATGACGTTGTAAGAGCGCTTCAAATGCATCAAAGCCATCGGTAATCCAAGTCGCACACCAAGCATTAATGGCAGTTTCATCTTGCCCGAATTGTTTGCGTAAATGCTCTAATATGCGACGATTATTCAGGGGGTGCATATCGCATCCCACGATCGCAGCTAGTGCCCTTACATAAGCGCGTTGATTGATGTCTTTTGGCAATAAGGCAGGCTCTGGATACGCTTCTTCTAACCATTCAATAATGGCAGGTGACTGTGTTAACACTAAAGATTCACCTACTAAGGCTGGCACAAACCCTTGTGGATTTATCGTTTTAAATG
>CANFUO010000048.1 GCA_947450225.1 Burkholderiaceae bacterium
ACTATAAGTCTCTTTATGATCCAAACAGCTCTCATTTCCGTATCTGATAAATCTGGAATTATCCCTTTTGCTCAAGCTTTGCACAAATTAGGTATTCGACTGATATCTACTGGGGGTACCGCAAAACTGTTGGCAGAAAATCATTTGCCGGTTATTGAAGTATCTACTCTAACCAATTTTCCAGAGATGCTCGATGGCAGGGTTAAAACTCTACACCCAATGGTTCATGGTGGGTTATTAGCAATTCGCAATAATGAAAAACATATGCAAGCACTTAAAGAGCATGGTATTGGCACCATCGATATGCTTGTGATTAACTTATATCCATTTGAAAAAACAGTCGCACAGACTTCTTGCACCTTTGAAGAAGCCATTGAAAATATTGATATTGGTGGTCCTGCAATGCTTCGCGCTGCAGCTAAAAACCATCAAGATGTTACCGTAGTGATTTCTCCTGAGGATTATGAAATCGTTTTAAATGAAATGAAGGCAAATCAATGTAAGGTATCTTTTGCAACCAATTTGCGCTTGGCTAAAAAAGTCTTCGCGCATACCGCACAATATGATGGTGCTATAGCGAATTACCTCAGCGCACTTCCTGACAACCAGTCTCATCAAGAGCGCACGCTTTTCCCAGAAACCTTACATTTTGGCTTTAATCGTGTTCAAGAATTACGTTATGGTGAGAACCCTCACCAATCAGCTGCTTTTTATAAAGATATTAAGCCTGTGCCAGGTAGTCTTTCGAGTTATCAGCAGATACAGGGTAAAGAGTTATCTTTTAATAATATTGCTGATGCAGATGCAGCCTGGGAGTGTGTAAAAAGTTTTGGCTCCTCTACAGAATCTGGACAACCTGCTTGCGTGATTGTTAAGCATGCTAATCCTTGTGGTGTTGCAATAGCGCACTCAATTCTAGATGCTTATGAAAAAGCTTTTAAAACTGATCCTAGCTCTGCTTTTGGTGGCATTATTGCCTTTAATCGTGAATGTGATGGTCCTACTGCCCAAGCAGTATCGAAACAATTTGTCGAGGTCTTAATTGCACCATCATTTACCGCTGAAGCACTAACTATTTTAAGTAACAAACCCAATGTTCGTGTTTTACAGATTCCGTTATCTGACTCTCAAAATCCGTATGATCTCAAACGTGTTGGCGGTGGGCTTTTAGTTCAAACACCTGATTTCCAAGATGTCACTCTTGCAGAGCTGAGTGTGGTTACCAAAAAGCAACCCTCACCTCATGAGCTAGAAGAAATGCTATTTGCTTGGAAGGTCGCCAAATTTGTTAAATCAAATGCGATTGTATTTTGTGCGAATGGCATGACTTTAGGGGTTGGTGCAGGACAAATGAGCCGCATCGACTCAGCGAAGATTGCTGGAATTAAAGCAGCTAATGCCGGCCTTTCCTTAGTTGGGTCCGTCGTTGCTAGTGATGCGTTTTTCCCGTTTAGAGATGGCCTAGATGTTGTGGTTGCAGCTGGAGCTACCTGCGTTATTCAACCTGGGGGAAGTATGCGTGATGATGAAGTGGTTCAAGCGGCTGATGAGCATGGTATTGCTATGGTATATACCGGCACTCGGCACTTTAGGCACTAACGATGCGCGTCTTAGGAATTGATCCTGGACTGCGCATTACTGGTTTTGGAATCATTGATTTTACAAATCAACGACTGAAGTATATTGCCTCCGGTGTTGTTGCAACCGATAGTCTTACCCAGTCCACCCCAGAAAGACTAGGCGTCCTATTCAATGGTGTTACAGAGGTCATACAAACCTACCAACCTGAGTACGCGGCAGTTGAGCAAGTGTTTCTTAACGTTAATCCAAAATCAACCCTGTCCTTAGGTCAAGCACGAGGCGCAGTTATTGCTGCCATTGTTTGCCAAGAAATAGAAGTAGTTGAATTTAGCGCTCTGGAAGTTAAAAAAAATGTTGTGGGCCATGGTCGAGCCGCAAAATCTCAAGTTCAAGAAATGATTAAACGTTTATTATCATTAAAAGTAGCTCCAGGAACAGATGCTTCAGATGCCCTAGCAGTCGCCATTTGTGGAGCACATCAATTTAGTATGAAAAATCAATTACAAGTTGCACAACAGAAAATGAAGATAACAATATGATAGGCAGAATTAAGGGTGTTCTCATTCAAAAAAGTCCACCACGAATTTTGGTGGATTGTCAGGGTGTTGGTTATGATATCGACGTTCCAATGAGTACCTTGTATCAATTGCCCGAGAATGGTGCCGTAGTGACTCTACTGACCCATCATCTTGTGAGAGAAGATGCACAACAACTGTTTGGTTTTGCTACTGAGCATGAGAGGGAAGCTTTTCGTACGTTGATTAAAATCAGCGGGGTTGGTGCAAGAACAGCTTTAACTATCCTTTCTGGCATGAGTGTTCCTGAAATTGCTCAAGCAGTTACCCTTCAAGATTCATCAAGACTGATGACCGTTCCTGGTATTGGTAAAAAAACGGCTGAACGCCTTCTTTTAGAACTTAAAGGTAAATTTGGCGCTGATTTACCTCAACTGTCTGAGTCTGGTCATCATGTCCCTGCGACTTCTGAGATATTACAAGCGCTGATTGCTCTTGGTTATTCTGACAAAGAAGCAGTCTTAGCAATCAAGCAAGTCCCTAGTGATGCCAATGTTTCTGACGGCATTCGCTTAGCCTTAAAAACATTATCTAAAGCATAGTTCTCATTACCGTTTAAACTTGGCTTATGGCAATTCATACTGACAATCTCGATATCAATCCTGAGCCTTCTTCAGAAGGACCTCGCATGATTGATGCAAGCTCTCTTGGCGAAGATCAGGTCATTGAACGCGCCCTTCGTCCAAAACAACTTGACGAATATATTGGCCAAAGTAAGGTCAGGGAACAGCTTGAAATTTTTATTAGTGCGGCAAAAAGTCGTTCTGAGGCGCTCGATCATGTCTTATTATTTGGGCCTCCTGGACTTGGAAAAACGACGCTTGCGCATATTATTGCCAAAGAATTAGGTGTTAATCTTCGTCAAACGAGTGGACCAGTGCTCGATCGACCTGGTGATTTAGCTGCTTTACTCACGAATTTAGAAGAAAATGACGTCTTGTTTATCGACGAGATTCATCGCTTATCTCCTGTTGTCGAAGAAATTCTCTATCCAGCTCTCGAGGATTATAGTATCGATATTATGATTGGTGAGGGCCCCGCTGCCCGTAGCGTAAAACTCGATTTAAAGCCATTTACCTTGATTGGTGCAACGACCCGCGCGGGGATGCTCACCAACCCCCTAAGAGATCGTTTTGGAATTGTTTCAAGGCTTGAGTTTTATACCCATACTGAACTTGAAAAAATTATTCTGCGTTCTGCCAATCTCCTCAATGCACCTATTACGAGTGATGGCGCTGTTGAAATCGCTAAACGTGCAAGAGGTACACCCCGTATTGCTAATCGTCTTCTAAGGCGTGTTCGAGATTACGCTCAAGTAAAAAGTGATGGCACTATCTCAAGTGATATTGCTGATAAGGCTTTAAAAATGCTAGATGTTGATCCGGTGGGTTTTGATGTGATGGATAGAAAATTATTAGAAGCTATTCTGCATAAATTTTCAGGTGGTCCGGTAGGTGTTGATAATCTTGCATCAGCTATTGGTGAAGAGCGCGACACAATTGAAGATGTGATTGAGCCTTATTTGATTCAACAAGGCTATCTACAAAGAACTCCCCGTGGTCGTATTGCTACTCGACTAAGCTATGAGCACTTTCAAATGGTTCCGCCAAAGGACTCTGGATCTTTAGACCTGAATTAAGGTAATAACCACGGCGTTGACTGATTGCCAGAATCCACATCATCCATCGCCTCTTGATTGTTGAGGTGTGAAACATCCCCCCAAGACTCTAACTCAAATCGTTCTTCAGTATATTTCAGTCGATTTAAGCTGGTATTCAATAATTCAACTTTTCTTTTTTCTGAAATATCCATTTGCATTGCACATCGGTACATACAATCTAAAACACCTCCATGAGCCACTACGAGGATGACTTGTCCTAAGTGGTTTTTGGCAATGCGCTCCATACTCAAAGTCACGCGCTGATAAAACTGTCTTAAAGTCTCACCACCCAATGGCTGAAAATCAGGCTCACGACTGTGCCAAGCGCGGTGATTATCCGGTAATTTTTCTTCGATTTCTTGATAAGTCATACCTTGTATCTCACCATAACATCGCTCTCTTAATTGCGAGTCAATAAAGGTTGGAATATCGTGATGAGCGGTAATTGTATTGGCTGTTTTTAATGCTCTTGATAAATCACTCGAGTAAGCAATGTCTATTTTTTCCTTGGCTAAGGCTTTGCCTAATAACTGTGCCTGAATCTGACCCTGCTCATTTAAATCAATATCAAGATGGCCCTGTAATCGATGTGCTTTATTCCAATCTGTTTCGCCATGCCGTACTAAAAGTATGTGTGCCATCAATCTATTTCTTTAATGTTATTTTTACAAATTTTCGTTTTCCAACTTGCAGAACAAAGGTACCTTGATCCACTTGTAATGCCCTATCAGAGATAACTGTGCCATCAATTTTTACGCCACCTTGGTCAATATTACGATTGGCTTCTGAAGTAGATGGTGCTAACTGAGATATTTTAAGCAATTGTGCAATCCCAAGTGGAGCTCCGCTGAGGCTAAGTTCTGGAATATCGTCAGGAATCCCACCCTTTGCTCTTAGCTGAAAATCTTCTACTGCCTTTTCTGCATCCTGAGCACTATGAAAACGCGTCACGATTTCTTTTGCAAGTGCTACTTTTGCATCTTTGGGATTTTTTCCCTGGGATACTTCAAGCTTCAACGCGTCAATATCTTTTATCGACTGGAATGAAAGTAAGTTGTAGTAACTCCACATTAACTCATCAGAAATACTTAATATTTTGGCAAACATCAGATTGGCGGGTTCCGTTATGCCAATATAGTTTCCTTTTGATTTACTCATCTTATCAAAGCCATCAAGGCCTACGAGTAATGGCATTGTCAAAATACATTGAGGCTCTTGACCATATTCCTTTTGTAATTCACGTCCGACCAAGAGGTTAAATTTTTGATCGGTCCCGCCAAGCTCTAAATCACTTTTAAGCGCTACTGAATCATAACCTTGCATTAATGGATATAAAAACTCATGAACAGAAATAGGTATCCCGCCACGATATCTTTTTGTAAAGTCATCGCGCTCAAGCATTCTCGCTACCGTATATTTTGCTGCCAATTGAATCATACCCGAGGCCCCTAGTGGCTCGCACCACTCAGAGTTATAGCGTACTTCAGTACGACTAGGGTCTAATACCAAACTCGCTTGCTGATAGTATGTTTTGGCATTTTGCGCAATCTCTTCTTTAGTTAAGGGTGGGCGAGTATTGTTTCTGCCCGATGGGTCGCCAATCATACTTGTAAAGTCGCCAATTAAAAATATCACCGTATGACCAAGATTTTGTAATTGTCTTAATTTATTTAATACAACGGTGTGCCCTAAATGGATATCAGGCGCCGTTGGATCAAGACCCAACTTAATGCGTAAGGGTTGCTTATTTGCTATGCTTCTTGCTAACTTTTGAACCCAGTCAGATTCCACCAAGAGTTCTTCACAACCTCTTTTCGTTTGTTCTAACGCTTCCAGGACTTCTGGAGTAACGGGATATTGGTTGGGAGTATGATGAGAAGTCATAGTTGATTTACAAAATTCATGTGCCAGGCATACTTCTTTAAATTCATTATTTGGATGTCCCTATAAACTACATTGTCGCATTCTTGATTTATATTTTACCTGTCTATGCAAGCTAATCCTATCAAAGGTCAAAATCACCAATTTTTCATTGGCATCATGTCGGGTACCAGCATGGATGGTATCGACGGAGCATTATGCGCAATTGATGAAAATGGTATTAGTGAAATCCTAGTGCACACCAGTGCTTCGTTTTCCTCTGCTTTAAAAGAATTGCTCACTGAGCTACAAGTACCCTGCGAAAATGAACTTCATAAAGAAGCTTTAGCCGCTAATCAACTTGCCCGTGAATATGCTGATATTGTTGCTCGTATTTTAAAATTAGCTTCCTTACAACCCCAGCAAATTATTGCGATTGGTGCTCATGGTCAAACGATTCGTCATCAACCCCTTCTGCATGATGGTATTGGCTATTCTTTGCAATGTCTCAATGGCTCTCTTTTAGCCGAACTCACCCATATTGATGTCATTAACGATTTCAGAAGTCGAGATATCGCCGCAAGCGGGCAAGGTGCCCCCTTAGTTCCAGGCTTCCATCTTGCCCAATTTGGCAATGCGTACTACCCTAAAGCAATTCTTAATCTCGGCGGTATTGCTAATTTGACCCTTTTGCATCCTGATCGTCCCGTGCTAGGCTTTGATACGGGCCCAGGCAATGTTCTATTAGATGAATGGATTTATGAAAAGCAACAATTAAGGTTTGACCATGAAGGCAAGTGGGCTCGCTCCGGAAAGTTGCAGAGTGACTTTGTTGATGTATTGATGCAAGAAGCCTATTTTTCTAACCCTATTCCAAAAAGTACAGGGCGAGATCTTTTTAATTTGTCCTGGCTTAAACATAAAATTACTTCTTCTCAAGTACCGCTAGAGCCTCAAGATGTCCAAGCAAGTTTAGTAGAGCTCACGGCACGAACAATTGTCAAAGAATTATTTCAATATCTTCCTGATTGCACTGAATTAATTATTTGTGGGGGAGGATCAAAAAATCATTATTTGCTTGAGCAAATTAGCCGACATTGCCATATTTTGCAACCATCTATGAATGTAATCACAACCCAAGAATTAGGTCTCGATCCTCAAACTATTGAGGCAATGGCGTTTGCATGGCTAGCGTGGTGTTTTTATCATCGACAATCTTCAAGTATTGCCGAAGTCACCGGTGCAAAGGGTCCTAGAGTCCTAGGCGCCCTTCACTCTAAATAAGAATTAAGCTGAAAAAGAAGACCCACAACCACAGGTCGTAGTTGCGTTGGGGTTTTTAATCACAAATTGTGAGCCGTTAATGTCTTCTTTGTAATCAATCTCTGCACCAACTAAGTACTGATAACTCATCGAATCAACAATGAGGGTGACACCATTTTTTTCAAACTGAGTATCGTCTTCATTGATATCTTCATCAAATGTAAATCCATACTGAAAGCCTGAACATCCACCACCTTGAACAAATACACGTAGCTTCAATTCTTGATTACCTTCTTCTGCGATTAAATCAGCGACCTTAGTGGCTGCATTATCTGTAAAAATAATGGGTACTGGTGGCTCTGTGATTTCTTGCATAGCTGCAGACATATTAACTCCTTAAATTTCAGTATTTTTACTATTCTAGGCTTCTTTTATCCCTATTGGTTGTAAGGGATTAAGGAAGCAATGCAATTTGATTAAGGCCCATATTCTCCGGAAATCCAAACATTAAGTTCAGACACTGAATACCCTGGCCAGATGCGCCCTTAACTAGGTTGTCTTCTACAACGAGGATAACCAGGGTATCACCCCCACCCGGACGATGCACAGCAATTCTCAATTGATTGCTGCCTCTTACAGAACGGGTCTCTGGATGACTTCCTGCTGGCATAACATCAACAAAATACTCATCTCGATAAAAATCTTCATACAAAGCCTGGAAATCTACCGCTTGTCCATCAGGCAGAATTTTGGCGTATAGCGTTGAGTGAATCCCCCTAATCATAGGGACTAAATGGGGCACGAATGTCAATTTGACATCTTGATGACCTGCTATTGCTTTTAAACCCTGCTCTATTTCTGGTAAATGACGATGTCCTTTAACTCCATAGGCTTTAAAGTTATCACTCGCCTCGGCCAGTAATGTTCCAACCTCAGCTTTTCTGCCAGCCCCTGATACTCCTGACTTTGAGTCTGATATCAAATATTGGGCATCAATGAGTTTTTTGCCTTTGGTGGATTTTGGAGATAGCAGTGGCGCAAATCCTAATTGCACAGACGTGGGATAGCATCCAGCCAATCCAACCACCCGTGCCTTTTTAATCTGCTCTCGATTGATCTCTGCTAAGCCATAAATCGCTTCCTCTAATATGTCAGGACATTGATGGGGCATGCCATACCACTGCTCAAAAACCTGCGTATCTTTGAGCCTAAAATCGGCAGCCAAATCTAAAATCCGAACATTTGCAGCCAGTAATTCTTTTGCTTGAGACATAGCAACACCGTGTGGCGTGGCAAAAAATACTGCATCACACTCATTTAATTTAGCTTCCTCTGGCGTACTAAAAGCAATATCTACTCTGCCACGTAATGAAGAAAACATTTCTGAGACGGGCATTCCGGCTTCTTTCCTGGAGGTGATTGCAGTTAATTGCACCTCTGGATGTTGAGCTAACATTCTTAATAACTCCACCCCTGTGTAACCGGTTCCTCCAACGATTCCAACTTTAATCATTTTCTCTCCTAGGTACTAAATTATGTGTGTAGAGTATGTTCTTTTTATATGAATTCATAATGAAAAAAAACCGTATAAGCAATATGCCCATACGGTTTTTTGCCTGTAGGCATAAAATCTTAACGTTTACTAAACTGCTTACGGCGACGAGCACCACGTAAACCAACTTTTTTACGCTCTACTTCTCTAGCATCACGCGTCACGTAACCAGCTTTTGATAACGCTGGTTTTAAGGTATTGTCATAATCGATTAACGCACGAGTAACGCCATGTCTGACAGCTCCTGCTTGACCAGTCTCACCACCACCACTGACATTAACTTTAATATCAAAGGTTGCAGCGTGGTTAGTCAAAATCAATGGCTGACGAGCAATCATACGCGATGTTTCACGCGAAAAGTACTGATCAATCGGCTTACCATTAACAAGAATATCACCCTTACCAGATTTAATAAAAACCCTAGCTACTGAGCTTTTGCGACGACCGGTTCCATAATTCCAATTTCCAATCATGACAGCTCCTTAAATTTCTAAAACGCTAGGCTGTTGAGCCGCGTGTGGATGAGTTTCATCACCATAAACTTTTAACTTCTTGATCATTGCGTAGCCAAGGGGGCCTTTAGGTAACATACCTTTGACCGCTTTTTCAAGAACGCGGCCAGGAAACTTGGCTTGCATTTTGTCAAAAGTCGTTTCATAAATACCGCCTGGGTATCCACTGTGACGATAATAGGTCTTTTGCAAACCTTTGTTACCCGTTACACGGAGCTTAGATGCGTTAATAACGACGATATAGTCGCCAGTGTCAACGTGAGGAGTGAATTCAGGTTTATGCTTGCCGCGCAGACGGTGTGCCACTTCACTGGCGACACGACCGAGAACTTTGTCTGTTGCGTCAATCACGAACCATTCACGCTTCACCTCATGGGATTTTGCGGAAAATGTTTTCATGACTACTTTCATTAAATTGTGAGTCCAATTCTGCAGAATTTACAATCTCGTTCGGCCTTGCTTATATTTGCACGCTCTCATTTGACTCGTAAATCTGTAATACTATTTCCCTGGGACTTAATCAGGTAATCCATGATTGTAGCAAAAAAAAGCCCAGAGGTAAACTCTGGGCTATGAATTCCACCTTTGTTTGGGTGGAGGAGACATCGGAAGCAGTAAAATCAAAATTCAGAATTTACGCAATAAAGTAATTATATATTAGGGTTATCACTAGGTAAAGTCTTTTTTCAATATTTTTGTTGGGGTGCAACATGGAATGTACGGTAAGTTGGCTTGGAATAGACGGAATGAGTTTTTCTGCAGAAGTTGGTAGTGGTCATTTAGTCAATATGGATGGAGCTCCAGAGGCTGGCGGTCGTAATTTAGCGCCGCGCCCTATGGAATTACTCCTGGCAGGAGCTGGCGGATGTACTGCCTTTGATGTTGTCATGATCTTAAAAAAGGCGCGTCAAAAGATTACTGGCTGTCGCGTTCAACTAGAGGCTTCTAGAGCGGAATCAGATCCGAAAGTGTTTACTCACATCAATATGAAGTTCATCGTAACAGGCAAGGATCTGGACGCCTCAAGGGTCTCTCAGGCAGTTGCCCTTTCCCATGACAAGTATTGTTCAGCGACGATCATGCTAGGTAAGACGGCTCAAATTACGCACTCAATTGAGATTGAAGAGAGCTAATAAAGAAGCAGAGTTGGTCTATAAGCCGGATTCTGTCGCCAAAGCTTGCGCCTTGGGGCAACCATTCATCTAGGTCCAGTGTTACCACTGGACTCAAGCTCTCTACCCGCAGGCTCAGCGGGACGCCTCAACGCCTGCCTATTTGAGATTGCTCCGAGTGGAGGTTACCGCGTTTCACCGTAACTAAATACGCTCGTCTCTGTGGCCCTATTCCTCATGTTGCCATGGATGGCTGTTAGCCACCACTCTACCCTATGGAGTCCGGACTTTCCTCCCCTTAATTAAAAGCGGCGGTTGCCCAACCAACTCTGCAACGGTAGTCTAACCGAGAATTGACCAATCGAGTGACTCTCCCGCGTTTAATGGTACTAATAAATCTGACCCCATCGAATAACTTAAAGGAATCTTTTGAGATATTTTTTCAATGGTTACTGTGCCCTCATTTCTGGGGAGTCCATAAAAATCTGCACCATTGAAGGCTGCAAAGCTCTCGAGTTGTTGTAATTTTCCAACGGAAGCAAAAGCTTGCGCATATAACTCTAGGGCTTGAGCTGCGGTAAAACATCCCGCACACCCACATGCATGCTCCTTCAAATGCTGCGCGTGGGGCGCACTATCAGTCCCTAAAAAAAATCTTTTAGAGTCGCTTGTTGCCGCATCAAGTAGGGCTTGACGATGCTCTTCTCTTTTTAAGACTGGCAAACAGTAATAGTGGGGGCGTATGCCACCAATAAAAATAGCGTTTCTGTTGTACAACAAGTGGTGTGCTGTAATGGTTGCTCCTATTTCACCACCTTGTGTGTTTGCCTGGCTCACATAATCAACAGCTTGTTTTGTGGTGATATGTTCAAATACCACCCTTAGGCGTGGATGCCTTTTTCTGAGAGGATCTAAGACCTCATCAATAAACACCGCTTCACGATCAAATAAATCAATGGAAGCATGTGTAACTTCACCATGGACTAAAAGGGGTATTCCTAATTCCGCCATCTTCGCAATAGCAAGATCACAGTGTTGAAGATTAGTGACCCCAGCATCACTGTTGGTGGTGGCGCCTGCAGGATAAAGCTTTACGCCAACAATACCGTTTTCTTTTGCATTTTCTATTTCACTGGGCAAGGTCTTATCCGTGAGATATAAAGTCATGAGCGCCTGAAATTGTGGATATCCAGCAACTTGAGCTGCTTCATGAATTCTTGTTTGATAGCTTTTTGCTTGAGCAACTGTGGTCACTGGTGGTCGTAGATTCGGCATAATTAATGCGCGACTAAATTGACGTGCAGTATGCTTGACTAAATCAGGTAGTACATCACCATCTCTTAGATGTAAATGCCAGTCATCAGGGCGGGTTATGGTTATTTTATTCATGGTCGATCAATTAACACTATTCTAAAGTCATTTACATTCGTTAGGGTTGGACCTGTGATCACGAGTGCATTTAACTGTTCAAAAAAACGATATGCTTGATGGGTAATCAGATAATGCTCAATATCTAAATGCTTTGCAATACACTGCTTGCGTATCTCTTCATGAAAAAAAGCACCTGCATTATGCTCACTGCCATCTATACCATCCGTATCAGCTGCTAAGGCTGTTATGCCCTGTATATCCATTGTCGCTTGCATCAACGCTAATAAAAACTCTGAGCATCGACCACCCTGACCTGTAATCCCTTTTGGAATGGTAACAGTAGTTTCCCCGCCAGAAATCCATGCCATTTTTTTTGCACTAGAGTGTTGTAACGTTTGCCGAATCAGTTGGGCTTGCTTTGCCGCAAAGTCCTTTGCTTCTCCAGAAATATGATCTCCCAGCAAATGAACTTCATAAGCTTGTTCTTTGCAATATCGCGCTGCTGCCTCAAGTCCTTGCTGAGCACTTGCAAAGACGTAATTCTCAATCGACCTACATTCAGAATCACTATCCTTTAAGGTTTCAGGATATAAGCCGTCCTGACCCTTGTGAAGATAATCGACGATGGCAGCCAATTCAAGCTTGGTATGTAATCCATATTTTTCTAAAATTTGCACTGCATCAAAATAGCTTGATGGATCAGGAGCGCAAGGACCGCTTGCAATATCACTCGCTTGATCTCCAACCACATCGGAAATGATGAATGCCTTGACTGTTGCGCCACGACTTACCGCCAACTGCGCCAATCGTCCGCCTTGAATATCAGAAACATGCTTTCGTACGATGTTAATCTCTTCTATGGGAGCTCCACATCGCAATAATTCTTCTGTTAATAACTTCAAGCTGTCTAATTGAATTTGCCCAGCAGGTAGCGCCAGTAAACTCGATCCCCCACCAGATATCAAAGCAATGCATAAGTCGCCTGGACGCAATGCGCCAACTAAGTTTGTAATTCTTTGACTTGCCTCAACTCCAGCCTGGTCTGGGTAAGGATGAGCCGCTTCGGCGATGGTGATTTTTCTATTTGGAAATGGTTCTGGAACATCATGACCATACCGCGTTACTACATGACCCTTTAAATTGGCTTTGGGCCAATGTACATTTGCATATCGTTCTAATGCATCTGCCATTGAAGCGCTTGCCTTACCTGCACCAACGACTAAACAATTGCCTGAAACTCCCTGCGGGAATTTGATCGCCAAGGCTATAGGTAAAGACTCTTGTGGATCTGCTATCTTCAGAACTTCTTGAAATGCTTGATGAAGAATTTGTTCTGGAATCATCGTTCTAAATTTTTATAGTGGTATTTTCTAAAACAGGAGTTTCAATTTCGTTTTGCTGAAGATTCCACATAGTCGCATACTTTGATGCATAACTCATCAGCTCTTCATGGGTACCGCTCTCGATAATCTCACCCTCTTGCATAACCAATATCTGCGAGGCATGAACAATTGTAGACAAGCGATGCGCGATAATTAAGGCAGTTCGATTGGTGGTTAACTTATTGATTTCTTCTTGAATGGCTTTTTCAGTTTGTGAATCTAGAGCGGATGTTGCCTCATCAAAAATAATTAAAGCCGGGTTTTTCAATAATGTTCTAGCGATAGCAACCCTTTGTTTTTCTCCACCAGATAACTTTAACCCTCTCTCACCTACAGATGTCTGATACGCATCAGGAAGGCGCATAATAAAATCATGTATCTGAGCGGCTTGAGCGGCTTTTATAATTTCCTCTTGAGAAGCTAGTGGATTTCCGTAGGCAATGTTATAGCCAATGGTGTCATTAAATAACACTGTATCCTGCGGAACAATACCTACCATTTTTCGTAAACTCGTTTGTTGAACTTGCGAGATGTTCTGATCATCAAAGTAAATTCCGCCTGCATTCACATCATAAAATCTGAACAATAATCTCGCTAATGTGCTTTTCCCAGATCCACTACTCCCCACAACTGCCGTCGTAGTTCCAGGCTCTATAGAAAAATTAATATTTTTGAGTATTTTACGATTTGGCTCATAAGAAAAATCAACGTTCTTGAAAATCACTTTTGGCCCCAAGTGCGCTTGTCGAAGATTTATCGGTAATGCATCAGGCTTATCCTTAATTTCCTGATCTTTATTCAGAAGACTGAACATATTGTCCATATCCAAAATAGCCTGCTTGATCTCTCGATAAATAACTCCCAAAAAATTTAATGGGATATACATTTGTATCATGAGTGTATTGATTAAGACAATATCACCTAAAGTTAATTCGCCACTCATTACGCCTAGCGTTGCCAACCACAATATGCCAATTAAACCAATCACAATAATGATTTGTTGACCGATATTTAAAACCGCTAGGGTTTGTTGAGATTTAATTGCGGCTTTTTGATAGCTTTGTAAAAAACTATCGTAGCGTTTGGCTTCGAATTTCTCGTTACTAAAGTATTTGACCGTTTCAAAATTGAGCAACGAATCAATTGCTTTTTGATTCGCACTGGTGTCCATCTCATTCATTTTGCGACGGTATTGGGTGCGCCACTCAGTCACCATCACGGTAAACATAATATATACAACTAAAGCACTGAAGGTTATAGCGGCATACCGCCAATCATAATGAGTGGCTAGATAAATAAGAACAATGGCAAATTCGATAAGTGTTGGGAGGATGCTATACAGGGAATAAGATATTAATGACTGTATGCCTCTAGCGCCACGATCAATATCTCGTGAGACACCCCCTGTTTGACGCCCTAGGTGAAATCGGAGAGATAGGGAGTGCAAATGATTAAAGACTTCAATGGCTACTTGACGTATCGCATTTTGCGTTACTTTGGCAAATAAAAACTCTCTTAATTCGGTAAATAGTGAGGCTGATAAGCGGAGTAAGCCATACGCAATGACAAATGCAATAGGAAATATTAATAGTCTTTTTGGATCATCTACAGGCAGCGATAAATCATCAATCAAGTGCTTTAGAACAATCGGTATTCCAATGTTGGCAACTTTTGCTAATACCAAACATGAAATAGCAAAAAATACTCGCCAAGGATATTTGGTCAGATAAGGTAATAATGTTTTTACTGTCTGCCAATCACCAAGACCTCGGGACTTTAATGGTGTAGTTGCATGATCAGCATGAGAAGGGCGCATTTTATATAAGAATGTCTACTGGCATTGTATGAAATAAATCATATCCAATGCCAGTGTCATTAATTACTCGTTTGAGTCACGCTACGAAGTCTGATGTGAAGCTCTCGCAATTGTTTCTCGTCAACAGGACTAGGCGCTTGCGTTAATAAACATTGTGCACGTTGAGTTTTAGGGAAGGCAATAACATCACGAATCGAGTCTGCCCCAGTCATCATCGTAACAATGCGGTCAAGCCCAAATGCAATACCGCCATGAGGCGGCGCGCCATATTTTAATGCGTCAAGCAAGAATCCAAACTTGGCCTGAGCTTCTTC